>SKGN01000013.1 GCA_007117415.1 Bacilli bacterium
ACAAGAATTGTAACTAGATTTAAATCTAGTCCGATTGATTATCGTAATAAATTATTAAATACTAACTAAAAAAAGGTAGAGGGTTGATTAAATTTGTTTCCAACTTTTGGAAGTCACTTCAGCATTAGTCGAACTTGGTATGAAAATATCAAGTTTTTTGATATAATATTATTAGGAATAATTGCTATGGAAATAAAAACCAATATAAATTAGAAGTTAAAAGAAAGGTGTCATGAGGTGGAAAATGAAGATTTTTGAAGTTGTGTGGACCGATTACAAACAAAAAAAGAATTATATTATAGGTAGATTGGTGCATGATGAACATTACCAATTTAGATATAATCAAAATCAAATTTATGACGCTATAAAAAATGGCTTTAGACCATTTGTTGAATTTCCTAATATAGATTTAACTTATGTTTCAAAAGAAATATTTAAAACATTCGCTATAAGAATTCCAAGCATTAACCGTGATGAAATTGACAATTATTTAGGTAATGGAGCTGAACTGGCAACTGATCGAATTAAAATATATTGCAGAACGGATGTTAGTGAAAAATGAAAAGAAGAGATATAACAGAGTTCGAGGTTTATATGAATGAACCTCGTGGCAATAATAATCAAAACTATTGGATTTTAGATGGAAACAAAAAACTTATAAAAACAAATTCTGTTGATAGTGACCTTGATGTAATGGAAAAGCTAGCTTCCGACATATTAAAGTGTTTAGGCATCGATTGTATAAATGTTGAGTTAGGTATTAATGGTGGTAGAAATTGTTGCATAATTGAAACTTTTGAAACTAAAAGTGAAAGTCTATATGATATGATAATCGATTGGAAAAATGTGGATACAGAATCAGCTTCTGATGATATAGACTTATGTTTTGAACAAATGTTTTTCCATTTCAAACATAACCTATATAATATTTCAAATTGTGAGTTAGAGCAAATTAAGGAGTCATATATAAGAATGATTTTTGGCGATTGTATTACGGGAAATTTTGACAGGCATTTAGGAAATGTTGGAATTCTTTTTGATGAAAAGAAGCATCAATTTAGACTAGCACCATCATATGACAATGCTATGTCGTTTAAAGGGTATAACTTATTTAAAACATACAAATGTTGTATTGGAAAACAAAGTTTTAAAATTGATGATGTACTAGCTTATCTAGTACAAAACTATAGTAACACGATAAGTGATATAATCTATAATCTTAATATTTTGGCAACAAAAGATATTGAAGAAATAGTTTCAAACTACGAAATTGATTTAGGAAAAAAACAATACATAATTAAATATATTAGGAAGGTTAATCAGATTGCTGAATATGAAGCAAATAAAGAAATGAAATTAGTATAGTCAGATCATTATTTAGAATTGCTTTAACTTACCTTATGCTAGCCAGGTTAAAGAAGAGTTAGAAAAACAATTTTACTATTTTAGTAATAAGGATTTGTTTAAAGATATTACATAGTGTAAGAAAAATTAAAAATAATTTAAGTTTTGTGCTTAAATTATTTTATGAAATTAACGATGCAAGATAAATTAAATATATGTAAAGAATACATCATAGAAAGAAAGTATCTAATATAATTTTAGCAGTTTCGAGAAGTTATAAAAATGAGGATGGGGAATACGACGCAGATTTTTTAACTTGATAACTGATAGTGGCTTGATTTTTACATTATAGATGTTATACTAAGTATGAATTAATCAAAATATATTATGCTAGGAGATAGAAATATGGAAAAATGGAGCGGTAAAAGTTTAGTAATTGGAGATTTAATAGCGACTACACCAATTATTCAAGGTGGAATGGGAGTTGGGATTTCTCTGAGTGGTCTTGCGTCTGCTGTTGCTAATGAAGGAGGAATTGGGGTTATTTCGGCGGCCTTTATAGGAATGAATGAACTTGATTATAAGACTAATTTTCCTGAAGCTAATATAAGAGCTCTTCGAAAGGAAATTAGAAAAGCTCGTGAATTAACAGATGGTATTATAGGGGTGAACATTATGTACGCTTTATCAAATTATGAAGATATGGTAAAAGTATCAATTGAAGAAGGAATCGATATTATTTTTGTAGGAGCGGGGCTTCCGCTTAATTTACCTGCCTTTATTAATGAAAAAAGCCATACTAAATTAGTGCCCATTGTATCTTCAGGTAGGGCAGCACAACTTATTGCTAATAGATGGTTTACAAAATATAATTATATTCCTGACGCTATTGTAGTAGAGGGACCGAAAGCTGGTGGGCATCTTGGTTTTAGCGTTGAACAAATAGCTGATG
Source organism: Bacilli bacterium (assembly GCA_007117415.1). GTDB lineage: Bacteria > Bacillota_I > Bacilli_A > RF39 > UBA660 > SKGN01. The sequence goes on from SKGN01000013.1 coordinate 2,297, forward strand.
AAAATTATGCACTGGAAAAATTAGTCATGGATACGGTCGAAGTTACAAATATAATTGAACAGAAAACGGGAAAAAAAGTACCCGTCATAGCGGGCGGTGGTGTATACAGTGGAAGTGATATAGAACTGTTTCAGTCACTGGGTGCTTCGGGTGTTCAAATGGGAACAAGATTTGTTACTACCTTAGAATGTGAAGCCCCTTATTTTTTTAAAAAAGCTTATATGGAGGCTGAAGAAAAAGACATTATTATTATTAATAGTCCGGTTGGAATGCCAGGAAGAGCAATAAAAAATAACTTTCTTGATAATATAAATAAAGAAGGTTCTAAGGAAAAATCACTAGATTGTGTTTATGCATGCATTAAAACTTGTAAACCTGATAAAAGTCCTTATTGTATAGCTAAAGCTTTATTTAATGCCAAAAGAGGCAATTTAAAAGGTGGTTTTGCTTTTGCGGGAGCAAATGCTTACTTAGTAAAAGACATAGTTTCGGTTCATGATTTGCTGAACGAACTATCTATGGAATACGAGAATGCTGTTTCAGGAACTATAAAGAACTATCAAACCGAAAAGAGTCTAGTCAAACAGAAAAGAAATATTTAAAAATATAAGGATATGTTATGATTTATGATGTCATTGTAATTGGAGCGGGACCAGCTGGTTTGATGGCAAGTATTGTAGCTGCTACTAATAAAAAAGTTCTTCATCTATTATAGTTACTCCTACAATACTGAAATTTTTAACAAAATTACTTAATCAATTTAGTCCGTAAGATATATATGATTATTTTAAAAATAGAGGTGTTTTATTAAAAATTGAAAATGATAACCGGGTCTTTCCTATGAGTAATAACCTATAACTATAATTGAGGTGGTTAAATGGAATATGAATTATATATGAATAGTCTATTTATGGTTGAAAATGAAGATTTTATAATTTATTCTAATCAATCTTTGAAATCATTTGTCGAAAAAACTTATGATGATTTAAATGCAAATAAAAAAAGAATATTAGAATATTTTGGAATAGATAGCTTTAGAAAAGTAACACTCATTTTATATGACAACTTAAATACTTTTAGAAAATTTGTTTTAAGTTTAAGAGAAAAAGACGCATTATTACCTGATTATGCTACTGGAGTGTTTGATAAAGGAATGATTAGTAGATATATAAATCCAAATGATATTAAATCAGATATTAAATTTAAATTAAAATCAAAACAAAATATACATGAATTAATTCATATTATAAATCAGGAAGAAATATATAAAGATAGGGTTGTTTGGCTTGATGAAGGATTAGCGACTAATCTTTCAGGGGAAAAAGAAAGTCTTAATGATAATAAAGAATTTATAAGTTTTCTTAGGAAAAAAATTATTCCTATTAAAAATTTACCAATTATGAATAATCTAATACATGGGAATAATTTTATAAATAAAGATTATAATGGCTATGATTTGGCTTATTTATGTGTAAGGTATTTAATTGAAACAATGACTATGAAAAGTTTTCAAAATATGCTAAGAAACTATGATTTATCTATTGAAACAGGGAAAAATGTTTTGCAAAAAGCTATTGAATATTATAAAGAAAAGGTTAATTTACCATAATTATTTAACTATTTTTTAAAATCAACTATAAACCGATATTCAAATATGCTAATATTATATTAGGTGAAAAAACATTATGTTTGTAGATTAAATATGGTTTAATCATAAAGGGTTTTTTCTAAAGTTAATTTTATAATATAATAAATAGGAGGAAATTTAATGAAAAAAATATTTATATTTTTATTACTTTTAATCACCGGCTGTTCAAGTAGTAGTGAAACTAATGATATTGAAAAAAGGACGGAGAAACAATTACATGATGAAATAACTATTAATTTAAACTTATTAAACGAACAAACCGATGATTATTATTTGTTTCTTGTAAAACCAGGAGTTATCAAGTATGATTTACAACGTCCAGCATTCTCTGATTACTATGGTCCTATTGAAATAGAGGGTTTAAAAAAAACATTAACTATATCAGAACACTTAGGAATTGAATATTTACTTGAAGAGCTAGATGAAAAAAAATTACAAATAGCAATAACAACTAGAGAAGATTATTTGCTTAGAAATCCCTTAAATGAAGAAGTGTTTATTAATTTTGAAGAAGAGACGAACTTTATGACTTTTTTTAGAGCAACAGCAAATAAATTTAATATAGATATTACAGATAAATATCCAGATGGAGTTAACTCGTTATCTTTTCCAAGTGCTCAACTAGCCATTAAATTAGTGTTCGCTGAAGGTGTAGAACCAGTTAACTCGTATATTGCTAGAATAAGAGAGTTTAGTGATTATACGTCATCAGGGTTAGGGATGTATGCGCCAGGGTCACCTCTTATTAATAAACAAAACTATTATAATGCAGCTTTTTTGGGAGATAACTTTAAAAACTATTCAGGAATTTTAGAGATAGCAACTTCAGATAACAGGCGGGTTAATTATGAAGGGGAACCAATAAAAATAACTTTTGATAAAGAAGGAAAGCCAGAAAATCCAAGAATGACCATAAAGATATTAAATTAATAAAATACTGTCTTTTACCTAAATCAGGATATAATTGATAATTATTAATGTAATGCATGTTATTAGTAGTTAACGGTTTCATTATAACCTAATTATTAAATTCAAAAAGAAACTAACTTTTTCTAGTTTCTTTTTTTGTGAACTATTTAGAGGTCATTTGATAACCACTTTTTTTTCTTTGATAAATTTGAATATAAATAGTGCTTGAACAATAATTATAACAGTGTAAATGACGTTAATTAAATATGTTTTTAAGGTTGAAAATGTTGGTGTTATTAAATTAGCTTTGGTAAGAAAATATTCAGAAGCATGTTCAATTTTAAATTCGACAAAGCCGTTTTCTACTTTCAAATTTTGGTGAACAAGCTCTATTTTATTATTTTTTAAATTATAATAATAAAGATTAACTAAGTCATCATCTTCATAATCGTTACCGACAAAAATAGTGACATTTGTATCAGGCGGAAAGTCTCCATTATGTTCAAAATTGAGTAATATTTTATGGGCGAAATTGGTTAATTGATTAATTGAGTTAATATGGTCCGACTCAAAATTAATTTTTGTACTTATAAGTGCATTTGATTCTTTAACATCGCCTTTAAATCGCCACTTATACAAAAGAAAATTATTTGAATGATGTGTAATCACAAGGTCTTTTTTATTGGCTATAAATAAAGAATATAATTCGTGGTCTAAGCTAAAGGATTCGTCAAAGAAATCAATATTAATTATTTCTGATTCAATTAAATCAATTAAATCAAAGATTTCTTCCACTGTCAGAGTCGGTACGTTATCTTTTCTTGTAATATTAATAGTATATAATTGCTGGGAATTATCTTCCGCTGTAACGGTGATAATTAGTTTATTTAAACCAATACTTAAATTATCAGGCGCTTCTATATTAACGGAAGCTTTTGAACTTTGTGCAATCGCGACCATTTCTAAGGACATAAATTCATTAGAAACTTTTAAATCATAATTATAAACATCACTTGCAAAATCAAATTCTAAGTTTTCAATAAAAATATTTTTTAAACTATTATTTGTATCTGCAGGAGCTATTCTGCCGTGGCTGTCTTTTCTTATGACATTAATATTATAAGTTTTTCTAGAACCATTTTCCGCTGTAACAATAATATTGAAATTGTTTTGATAAATTTTTAAATCTTTCTTACCAGTACCACTTATTGAAGCTTTTGAATCGACGGCAGAAGCCCCAATAGTAATACTAGATATACTATTATCAACAGTAACATTATAACTAGTTCTACTGGCTGAAAAACCAGATATTTTTTTACCGTTAATTGTTAAGGTATTTAAATTGTTGTTAGTAGATTTAGGTGCAACCATATTAATTGTTCTAGAACTGCCAGTACCATTAATATCTGAACCATCAGAACCGGTTACTGAAGAAAGAGAGATAGTGGTATTTTCGCCAATTGCAAAAGTACTTTTGGCCCTGAATTTTAAAGTTGCCAAAGAAAATGATCCGCTTTTTCCCGTTGCTTGATCGGCAACAATATGAGTGCCAACAGTAACGACGTAACCGTTTAAACCAGAAACAGACACAAGACTTAGTTTGTTTGAATCATAGTTTAATTTGGCTCGAAGTCCTAATAAATTAGTGGCATTGGTAACAGAAAAAGTAACGGTAAATTCTTCATCAGTAAGAATATTAGTCTTACCACTTAAACTAGTTCCAAAAGCTAAAACATTAGGCATAAGTGAAAAAAAACAAATAGTAAGAAAACTGATATATAATATTTTTTTTAGCATTATAATTCCTCCAATCCTGCTAAATAGCGTCTTAATTTTATTAAATCAGAAATAGTGACAGAGCCATCTTGATTAATATCAGCGCTGGGTAAATATAGTTCTTCTAATTCTTCAATCCCTGCAAAATGTTGCCTTAGAATAATTAAATCGGAAATTGTAACCAAGTCATCGCCGTTTAAATCGCCCAAAATAATGGTAGGAGGATCAAAGTTATATGTATAGGCCGCATAAGCATCTAGGATACCTCCAGTAGTAATCTTGCCGTCAAGTGAGGGGAGTTTTTTTGAACTCATCAATATGGCTTCTCTTACTTGTTGTGGTGTTAAATCGGGATCCTTACTTAACAATAAAGCGGCAACACCGGCTACAAATGGAGCGGAAAAGGAAGTTCCTTGTCCAAGGGCATGCCAATATCCCCCTTGGGGAATCCAGGTGCTTAAAATATTTTCGCCAGGAGCCGCAATATGAACTGAAGTTGGCCCATAGTTTGAAAACCAAGATAATTGACCATTTGAATTAATTGAAGCGACAGAAATAATATTATCTAAATCGTAACTAGCTGGATAATAAGGAGTTATATCATTGTTAATTGTATCATTTCCGGCGCCACATAAAAAAATGGCATCAGCAGAGGCTAATAAATTTTCAAATGATATACTATAATGAGTTGAAACAAAGGATAAATTAAATATTCTAACACCTTGATCTAGTCCGTAATTAATGGCGTTAAGAATACTATGTAAAAATATTTCGCCCGCAGCATTTTCAACTTTTAAGCCCATCATTTTCACTCCGGGAGCCGTGCCAGTTATTCCCCAATCATTAACAGCGGCAGCAACTATACCGGCGATGAAAGTACCATGACCAGATTCATCTTTTGGGTCGTTGTTATTATCTCCAAAATCCCAACCATAATAGTCATCAATATAACCATTTTGATCATCATCGATCTCATTATCAGGAATTTCATTTGGATTAGTCCAAATTCTTTGTACAAAGTCAATATGAGTATAAAAGATTCCAGTGTCGATTATAGCGACTGTTATATCGGGATTACCCAGCGTTTCGCTCCAAACATCAACAATATTGATACCGTATATATTATGATTGTAAGCCCATTGTTGACTATAAAGTGCTTCATTTGTGGGAAGTGCTAATGATTCAAAGGTATAGTTTGGTTCTGCGAAATTAACTAATGGGTAATCTTGTAATATTATTAATACATCAGCTATTGAATAAAAATTTTCATCAAATATTAAATGATAAGTTGTATCATATAAAAAAGTAATTTCAAACAAATAATTGTTTTGAAGATAATCTATAAATTGAGAGTCAGAATGATGAAAGTTAACAACAATTGAATTTTCATCGTATGAAAGGGAGGTTTGATTACTAAAGAAAAATTGTAAAAATTCAGGAACATGTTCATCTGCCTTTGGGGTAATGAAAAAAAGAAAAAGAGTTATAAAAACAAAAAACACAGATGTTAATAATTTTAGACTATCTTTTTTCATTTTATCACCTCTAATACATATTTACATTATATCACAAAATAATATTTAGTTTTTAAAAATAGCATAGAGATAAGTCAAGAAGAAATCGTTATATTAACCGTCTTAAAAAATTAAACAATTATCAGTAGAATTAACAAGGTTAGTTATTAAAAATATTCCTGACATTGAATCTGTATATCTCGGAATATATTATATATGGTATAATCTTTTTAGAAGCTATTCCTAGTTTTGATGAACACTTTAAGATTATTGAAAAAGGTATTTTAGGAAATATGTTATTATTTTATATATAGATATTCTTGTTAGAATAGGAGATTATATGAATAAATTAACTTCTATAAAAATGATTAATCAGACTTTTTTCTCAGTAATATGTATTTCCATATTATTAACATTACAAAATATATTAGGAAGCATTAGTATATTGTTTACAATAGTATTACTGGCAATATATATTGGAGTTATTGTTTCTAATTACTTTTCTTTAATGAAAATAAATAAAGTTCTTAGAAAAATGAATTTCTATGTATTTATTATTATGTCATCTGTTTTTATTATATCTTTAATAGTAATTTTTGTTTCTCTAATTAATATTTATGGTTTAGAAAAATTAATTGAGTCTAATGTTGAATATGGGAAATACATCTATTTTTTTGTTGTATTTGCACAGCCTATATTTACCCTTATTCCGGAAGCTGTTACAATAGTGACCGGGAGTATGGTATTAGGGGCTTGGAAAGGATTTATAATAGGCTTTCTTGGAACCTTCTTAGGCGTTATAACAATGTTTTTTATAGTTCGTATAGGTGGTGTTAAGTTAATAGAAAAAATAGGTAAAACTGATAAATTATATATATATCAAAAATATACTAAAAAACATACAACGCTGATATTATTTTTGTTATTTATGCTGCCGATTTTACCTGATGAAATAGTTTGTATTGGAGCTGGGTTAAGTTCCATTAGTTATAAAAAATTTATTTTAATAGCGTTCTTATCTAAATTGATAACTGTTTATGTTTATGCTTTTTCCATCCAATTAATTAATTATTATAACTTAATTTCCTTAGAGTTTGTTTTTATTGTTGGAATAATAATTATATTAGGGGTGTTATTTAAAAGAAAAAACATTATAAATAAAATTTAAAAGAAAAATTGATATAGATGATATATAAGTTTTTGATCGTTTTTATAAAAATATAAATACGTATGTTAAAAAGGACAGGGTAAATGGTAGTGGTTTTTTTTATGGTTATGTGATATTATTTTTATAGGCAAAGTGTAGAAGGAAGTGGTTTTCATGGAATTAAAATATAATGAAATTTGTAATCATTTTGAAAAATTAAACCATGATAGCTCTCATTTTGTAAATAGCAATGATATATGTACTCCAATTGGTTGTGTAAAAGAGATGGTGGATACTATTCCGAATGAATTTTGGAATAGAAAAAATATTAAGATATTAGATAGTTGTTGTGGAAATGGAAATTTTCCGGCATATCTTGTTACAAAAACTAATCTATCTAACATTTATTTTAACGATATAAATATTAATGAGATAGTTCAAGTTTATGGTTTTTTTCCAGATCAGCCAGAGTATATTTTATTTGGCAAAAAATATAAAGATAGTTGGCCTACATCAAAAAGGGCTGAAAATATTATTGTTAGTAATTTTATGAAAGAGCATGATAAAAAACCTATAGGATGTACTCAAAAATAATATTGTCAACATTCCTAAAACGCTAATTCTCATATTAGTGTTTTTATGTTATAATAGAATAGATTTAATAGATGTCTTTTATGTACTGGAGGTAATGAAATGATGAAAAGATTAATGTTGTTGGTGGTTGGAATAGCAATTTTTATGTTTTCCATCCAACCCATAGCGGCCGAAAATAGGGTAAATATTTATTTTTTTTGGGGGGAAGGTTGTCCTCATTGTGAGACACAAAAAACTTATTTAGAGAAATGGAAAAAAAAGGATGCTAATGTTAATATATATATGTATGAAACTTGGAAAAATAGAGAAAATGCAGCTTTATTTTTCGATGTGGCTGATGCTCATGGAATAACACCTGGAGGAGTACCAGCAACTTTTATTGGAACACGTAATTGGATTGGTTTTAGTACCAATATGGCTAATGATATGGAAAATTATATTGAGCATTGTCTTGATGTAGGTTGTGATGATAAATCATATTCAATTATTTTTGGGGACGCTGGTGATAATGATGTTTTACCACCTAAAGAAGATAATAATAATTTCAAAGAAGAAGTGATTGAGATATTTGGTTATACAATTTCATTAGGAAATATGCCATTAGCTTTTTCAACTTTCTTAATAGCGTTTATTGATGGATTAAATCCTTGTTCGTTATGGGTTTTGGCATTTCTTCTTGGTATTGTTGCTTTAACTAGAGATAGAAAAAAAATTATAATAATAGGTTTAACTTACTTAGGAGTTGCGGGAATAGCATATGGAGCCTTTATTCTTGGTATGATTAATGTTTTTTCATACGTTGCCCATTTAAGATGGGTAATGATATTTGTAGCCTTAATAGCGACTTTATTTGGTTTGGTTAATGTAAAAGATTTCTTTTGGTATAAAAAGGGAATTTCTTTGACCATTTCTGATAACTATAAACCAAAATTATATGAAAGAGTTCGTAATTTAATGAGGCCAGATAGCAATACTAAAACCCTGATGATAGGGTCTGCTATAATGGCTTTAGGAATAACATTAATAGAATTACCTTGTACCGCTGGGTTACCAATGCTTTGGTCAAAAATTGTATCAGTCCAAAATGTTGGTAGTGGTTTCTTTATATTCTTGTTTATTGTATATCTTTTAACCTATTTTTTGGTTGAGTTAATCATTTTCTTAACGGTTGTATTTACTTTAAAAATATCTAAATTTGAAGAAAAACACGGTCGCTTTTTAAAATTAGTAGGCGGATTAATAATGCTTGCTTTAGCGATAATATTATTTTTTGATTTAGATATTTTAAATGATATTGGGGGAACCATTATCTTGTTTGGTGGCATTATTATAAGTTCGATTATAATTGCTAAAATATATAATAAATATATTGGTTTAAAGGAGGACAAGAATGAACAATGATTTTTCTAAAGATTTAAAGTACAACAAGGATTATTCATGGGTAAAAATCGAAAATGAAGTAATAACATTAGGTATTATTGAACCAGGGGTTAAGCAGGTAGAAGAGTTTGTTTTTATAATGCTTCCTGAAAAAGGGAAGAAGCTTAAAAAAGGGGATACTTATATTAATTTAGAGGCAGTAAAATGGTCTGGACATTTATCTTCTCCGGTTAGTGGTGAAGTAGTTGATGTTAATATGGATATTTTCAATGATCCTAGTAAGATTAATAAGGATCCATATAATAATTGGATAATTAAAATAAAGTTAGCGGATACTGATGAGTTAAATGAATTATTAGATGCCAAAGGAGCATTTAAATATTATCAAGAAAAATAAAGTTTATAGGAGGCTAATTATGAAGGTTGTAATAGTTGGTGGTGGGAGCGCTGGAACGACGTGTGCTTTTGAAATGCGTAAATTAAATAAGGATGTTGAGATAACTATTTTAGAAAAAACCCATAATATGGAATATTCTCCTTGTGCTATGCCTTATGTATTATCTGGTGAAATAAAGTCCTTTGCTGAAATTGTTATTTTTAATGAAGATGATTATAAAAGAAATAATATTAATTTATTGCTTGGTGTAGAAGTTAAAAGGATTAACAAGGAAACTAAAAAAATATATTATAGTAATAAGGATGATCAAGAAGATAATATTTTATATGATAAATTAGTAATTGCAACCGGAAGTAAACCGGTTTTTCCTATAATAAAAGGCCTTAAAGAAGGTTCTTACGAAACTTTAAAAACAATAGAGGATGCTAAAAAGATATCAGCAAAGATTAAAGAAGGCAGTAAATCAGTAATAATTGGATCAGGAATAATAGGTATGGAGTTAGCCATAGCTTTAGTAATGAAAAAAGAGCATGTTTATCTTTTAGAAAAAAGAGAAAGAATGTTGCCTAATATTTTAGATAACGATATGAGTTCTATATTGGAAGAATACTTAAATATTGACAATTTAAAGATAAAAAAGAGTATTGATATA
>SKGN01000068.1 GCA_007117415.1 Bacilli bacterium
CTTTGCATATATTTAATTTATCTTGCATTGTTAATTTCATTAAAAAACAGCTCCCTTCAGTTTGTGAAGTTGTACCTTTATTATACAACTCACATTCCAACTTTTGGAAGCCATTTCATTTCTTATTGGAGCGGATGATGGGAATCGAACCCACGTAGTCAGCTTGGAAGGCTGAGGTTCTACCATTAAACTACATCCGCAATTAAATGATGCTTTTTAATTATACTTATTTTTACTATAATTGTCAACGTCAAACAAACCTTTTGTTATAAATTCCATAAAATAATAATGCATCATATTTAATTATATGATAAAATTTGAGAAGGTGATGATATGAATAAATTATTAGTAAGTGATTTTGATAATACTTTTTATAATAACAATGTTGATTACTTAAAAAATATTGAGTACGTTAATAAATTTGTTGACAAAGGTAATTACTTTGTAATTGCGACAGGCCGTCATATCGGTATTTTACTACCCGCTATTAAGCCTTTTAACATAAAGTATAATTATTTAATATGCAATGATGGTGGAATAATCTTTGATAAAAATTTAAAAATTATTTATCAGAAAGATATTCCAAACGAAATTATTGCACCAATTGCTAAAATAATAGATAAAAATATAGGTATAGGTGTTTGGTATATTGATACGGGAACTTATATAACAACTAATACCAACAGCAACGCTAACGGGATTATTGGAAAAATTTTGAACTTTAATAACGCGGAAGAACTTTTAAATTATATAACTTCTAATTATAAAGAGGTTCACGGGTATTTAAGCACCGGTTGGATTAATATTACCGAAAAAACTGTTACTAAACAAAGTGTTATTGAATTATTAAGCACTTCCTTAAAAATAGATAACCAAAGCATTTATACAATCGGTGATAATATTAATGATGTTTCTATGTCCGTTTATAATAGTTACTGTATGACAAACAGCGTTCCTGAATTAAAAGCTGTTTGCCAAAAAGAATACGATGCTGTTTATCTTTTAATTCAAGATATATTAGACGGAAAAATTTAATGACTTTTAGCAAATATGATAAGAATTTTTTATTGGGAGTTGAAAATGATGAAAACTTGTATGAAAGTTAAAAACAATTATGTTTCTATAAATGCTATTTTTAAAGAACTCGGTTATATCGTTTTTTATAATGAACAAAAAAAGATGATAATTTCCATTTCTAAAGAAGGTAATTATATAAGTCATCAAATAGGAACTAATGTTATGAATATAAATAAAAAAAACTATGAATTTAATAAGTCCTCTATTTTTGAAAAGGGCACCATAATGATTCCAACCAACTATATTGATAAAGTTTTAAATTTAAGGTTTAAACTTAATGAAAGCGGCAAAGATTTGAAAACAGAAAAAAATAATAAGTCCTACATATTTCAATTTATTGCTGAACCTTATTTCAATCCCGAAAAGTTTTATCAATACATAAAATATAATAAAGATAATGAATTACCTATTAATGAAATCGTTATTCATGTAAATATCGGCTTAGATCAGCCTTTTTACACTAATATTAAAACAATTAATGATCCCCATAATTTTTTAGTATTATGTAATAAATATCGTCAATTACCAAAGTCTTTTCGCCCCCTAAATTTAGTAAAAATACCCTCAACCTATTTTTTAGGCGATAGAGATGCAAAAATTGACGCTACTGCGCTTGAGCATTTAATATTAATGCGCAATGATGCTCAAAAAAAAGGGCTAGAGTTAATCATTGTTTCTGGCTATCGAACCAATTCTTACCAAAGAATGTTATACAATAATTCTAAAGAAACAAAGGGTATTGAACACGCTGATACGTATTCAGCTAGACCAGGTCATTCAGAACATGAAACAGGGTTTGCAATCGATATTAATAGCGTTGAAACAACCTTTGAAAACACAAAAGAATTTGAATGGTTAGTAAAAAATTCTTATAAGTATGGCTATATTTTAAGATATCCTAAAGGCAAAGAGCATATTACGGGTTATGGTTATGAACCATGGCATTATCGTTTTCTTGGTATATTAACAGCAACTGCTGTATATAAAAGCGGGCTTACTTATGATGAGTATTACGTCCAAAACATTTATAAAAATAACTATACTACTAATTTTTAAATTAATAGTATAGTTTCAAAAAAATCTCTTAGAGATTTTTATTTTGGTTCAATCATTGTTAAACTTACCCTTTTTTTATCATATAAAATATCTTCAACATAACAATAAACTATATCACCAACATTAATTACTTCTAAAGGATGATTTATATATCTATCAGTAATTTTAGATATATGAACTAAACCATCATTTTTTAAACCAATATCAATAAAAGCCCCAAAATCAACTACGTTTCTAATTGTTCCTTGTAATTTCATACCTTTTTTTAAATCTTCTAATTTTAAAACATCACTTTTTAATATCGGTTTATCTAACTCATCTCTAGGATCTCTATTAGGTTGTTTTAAACTTTTAATTATATCTTCTAAAGTATATATATCAATCTGTAATAGTTCAGAAAACTCTTCTTTATTTATACTGTTTAAAACATCATTCATAACTTGACTACCTACATCTTCTATTTTTAAATTAAGTTTACTTAATAACTCGTTAGTTGCCTTATAACTTTCAGGATGAATTGGTGTCTTATCTAACGGATTATCTCCATCTGATATCCTAATAAATCCAATTGATTGCTCAAAAACTTTTTCATTACAAAGTTTTTCTTTTTTTAATTGCTCCCTTGAATCTATTCTTCCTGCTTTATCACGGTATTTTAATATTTTATCAATTACGGTTTTTGTCATACCAGAAACATACTTTAATAATGATTTGCTAGCGGTATTGATATTAACACCAACATTATTAACGGTTTTTGTCACCGTGAAATCTAAAGCTTCTTCTAACTTAGTAGATGATACATCATGTTGATATTGCCCAATTCCTATACTTTTAGAATCTATTTTAACTAATTCGCTAAGTGGATCTTGTAATCTCCTAGCAATACTAATAGCACTTCTTTCTTCAACATTAAGATTGGGAAACTCTTCTATAGCTACTTTACTAGCCGAATAAACACTAGCTCCTGCTTCATTAACGATGATAAATGAAACGTTTCTTTTTGCATCTTTAATAATATCAGCAATAAAGGTTTCACTTTCTCTGGAAGCTGTACCGTTACCTATTGCTATAATATCAATGTTATATTTATTAATTAACTTTATTATATGATCTTTACTTTTCTCTTTTTCATTCCTAGGCTCATGCGGATATATAACGGATATATCTAAAACCTTTCCTGTATTATCTACAACTGCTAATTTGCACCCTGTTCTGTAGGCAGGATCAAGGCCTAAAACAACCATTTCTTTAATGGGTGGTTGCAATAATAGTTTTTCTAAATTTTTTCCAAAAACATCAATTGATGCATTATCTGCTTGTTCAGTAAGTTCGCTCCTAATTTCCCTTTCAATACTAGGACTTATCAACCGTTTATAACTATCTTTTATAGCGTCAATTATTATCTCATACGTATTACTTTTTTTATTTATAATAATATTAGATTCTAAATACTCAAGAAAATTTGATTCATCTATTTCTATTTTAGCTGTTAAAATTTTTTCTTTTTCACCACGATTAATCGCTAAAACTCGGTGTGGTTTAGCATACCTTATTTGTTCTTGATACTCATAATACATCTCGTATGTTTTTTTTTCATCAATCGCATCTTTCTTAATTTTCGTTTTAAGATAACCATTTAAATAAGTATTCCTTCTTATCCATTTTCGATACTCAGCATTATCGCTTATCCATTCCGCTATAATATATTTAACTCCCATTAATACTTCTTCTTTTGTTTTCACGTTATCATTAATATATTCCTTTATTAATTCCTCTAAATCATTAATGTGATTATTATTTATAATTACTTTAGCTAAAGGTTCTAAACCATTTTTAATCGCTTCCGTTGCTTTTGTCTTTTTCTTCTCCTTATAAGGTCGGTACAAATCATCAACCTCAACTATTTTTTTGCAGTTTATAATATTAATTCTTAATTCTTCTGTCATTAATCCTTTTTCTTCTATTAACCTAATAACATCTTCTTTTCTTTTAGATAAATTAACCTGATATTCATAAACCTCATTTATATTTCGAATAACTTCTTCATCTAAATTACCAGTCGCTTCTTTTCGATATCTAGCAATAAAAGGAATGGTATTACCATCACTTAACATTTTTAAAGTGTTTTCCACTTGATATATTTTTATATTTAAATTAGCACTAATTTCATTAATAATTTTTTGATTCATGTTGCCTCCTACTAAAGATAATTATAAATTTCTAATATTTTTCAAAAGATTTAATTACTTTTTGAATAAAGTTACCTATTACTATAATTATAATTACAACCAAAATAGAAATAATAATAATTTTAATTATTTCGTTGTTATTGGCTTCTCCTATTTCAATACCCTCATCTTTTACCGTTACAATTTTATTAGGATTAATATCTCCTGTTTTTTCAACTACAGTATATATTCCAGGTTCTGTAATTAAAAAATGAAATTCATTGTTATCAATATTATAATACCCTTCACTTTCACTAATCAAAAAAGCATTGTTTCCTTTGTCATCGATTCTAATTGGAATAAGGTTTTCTAAATCATTTATCCCATTATTATTTACAGAAATAATTAATTCAACTGGATCATCATAATTATTTATCTTTATTTCATCCCTCATAAAATATGATTCTTGCTTAGCTAAAAACGAATCTAACATGATAATAGGATTATCAATATAATTAACAGGCTGATTATCAAAAACTTTTTTCAGCACCGAGTATTCTTTATTATATATTTCATTATCAATATTAGTTACTTGAAGAATATAAAAAAGATAGACCGTATCCTTCGTTACTTTTCTAAGACTTTCTTTGTATGTGTTTTCAACCGGAACAATTAATTTATAATAATCATTTTCTAAAAATAATTTTTGGACGCCCTCTACTGTTAAGGGACTATTATCATCCGGGAAAACTTGATAAATATTAAATTCTTGATGGATGTATATCTCATATTGATCATATAACATATCGCCATTAAAATTATAAAAATATAACCTATTATAATAATCTCGAGGATATAATATTATTGTATTTTCAAAATTTTTATCATCCGGAAATAAAAAATAAACATTTCCGTTTTCATCAAAATGAGGACAACTATTAACTTTGATAGGGATGATAAAAATTATAATAAAGATGATTAACCTTAATATTTTCATCATTCTTTAATCCCTCTTTCATTTATTAATTGTCTTTTGTTTAAAATACAAAAAGCAAAAATAGTTATAGGAATAGCGCAGATTAAACCAATACTTCCGGTTATAGCTCTAACTATTTCGGTTGCTACAGAATCTAAATTAACAATTTCATTTAATGTTTTTTGATAACCAATAAAAATAATAATAGTCGATAAAGTTCCTCCCGTATACGCTAAAATAAGGGTGTTTACCATTGTTCCCATTATATCTTTACCGATATTAAAACCTGATTGAATTAATTTTTTTAACGATATATTAGGGTTTTCCTTTTGAATTTCCGTTAGCGCTGAAGAAATAGATATAGCCACATCCATAGACGCCCCTAATGCTCCTATAATAATACCGGCAAATAATAATCCTCTAAAATCAAAAGGAATATTACCAGGTAAATACAATAACATTCCGGCATCGGAAGTACTAAAACCTGTTAATTTAGCAATGATGCCATAAGAATACGCGATTAAACCACCAATAATTAAACCACCAATCGTCCCTATTATAGCGGCCCCTGATTTTTTGTTGAAGCCAGCTGTTATAGTAAGTGTTATTATGGTTGATAATGTGCATACCATAACGGAAACTAAAATAGGACTATAGCCTTTTAGTAACAAAGGAATTAAAACGTATAAAATTAATAATATAATTACTGATAACGCCATTATAGCCTTTAATCCTTTAAATCTACCAATTAAAATCAAAAGGAATAAAAAAAGAGCAATTAAATGAAGCATATAACCGCTTCTTTCATAATTCATAACATAAAAAGAAACCTTACCATCATTATCTTCTTCAGCATGAACCGAAATCTTTAATCCTTTTCTTAACTCTATATCATATAAAGGATTTCCTGATAATGTATTTCTAACTTCTGTTATCATTCCTTTATAATCTTTATTTAATATTTCTATTTCAGCTATTTGAATAGTCTGTTGTTTATTTTCATCAATATTAATTATCGTAGTGTCTTTTATATCTAGTACTTTAGCTCTATATAAATTCAATTGATATTCTTCGGGAGTAAACGGAATATCAGTAGTAGCAATAACCTCTGGTCTAAAGATAAATAAAGTTACAAATAATAAACTAATAATTAATAATTTTTTTATCATCTTTTACCTCCTTTTTATCGCTGACTACTAGCAGCTTTTAAAATCATCAATTGATGCCTCTCATCAATTTTATTAACCCCAGGAATTAAACTATTGTAAAAAAAGATATCAACGACGCCAACCATATTATTATCGCGAATACTATTCAAGTTAATTCCCCGGCGTGTACCACCACTTCTATTATCAACAATCACCCCAAAAGGAGCATCATCTCTTCCTGAATGAGGATAAGGCGCTATAGAAGCCGCTATATCAATACCATCAATCGTAACAATAACAGCCCTTCTTTTAAAGGTCCAGTTACCGCCAGCTGCTTCTAATAACTTTTCAGTATCAGCCGCTGTCAAAGGTTCCACATCTGCAAGATAAGTATACCCACCTATTACTCTTTTAACTTCATAAGTTATTCCTGTTTCAACATCTGTTACAGTAGCCGTCTTACCTTCTGCAAATATTTTTAAGGCTTCCGTATAAGGAACTAATAATTCATTAACTGTTTCTAAACCAATCGTTTTAACCCCTTCTCTAATATTAATATACACATTATAATTTAACCTCTTAGCTAAAAAATCTAGTGATATAAATAAATTATCTTCTTTCTCGATTATAGTGTTATTAATTATTTTCGTTTCTTTAATAGACTCATAATCTCTTTTAATTAGAGTTATTTCTTGTTCTTCTAAAGTTAATATATATTGCTCATTTTCACTCTCTAATTCAGCCTCAAAAAAATTTACTACCGCATTTATTAAAATTAAATAATCATCAAAATGATTAATAGGGTTTATTTCCGTATTAACCTCTATATTATCAATTTTTATTATTAATTCATCATAATCTTCTAATACATCCCTATTCAAAAATCTAAACAGATTATTAAATGGACTCAATAAAAATAATATTATTAAAACCATTATTAAAATGATAGATAAAATAATTTTGTTCATAAAACCTCCATAAAATATCCTAATAAAGATACTAAACCATTATATCATATTTATATTATTACTTCTATTCATTATACTAACAATTTTAATCGAGCATAAAAATTATATAATATATAAAAAACCTTATAAAATAAGGTTTTTTATCAAATTTAGTCTGTATTTATTTTAATACTTTTAATTTTAACTTTAATTATTCTATCTACTTCTTCCATCATCTTGATTATTTCTCATCATTGAAACCTCTTTAACAGTTTTCATAAAGTTCTTTTTGAATTCTGGGACAGTTAAATATGTCGATATTTTTTGATAGTTTGCAACTATATAATCAGGTTCATTATTGGCAATGAAGCTAGCGGCCAATTCTCTCTCGATATTATTAATTATTTTTTCTTGTCTTTTTAAGTTGCCCTCAAATTCTTGTCCATTTTGCATGGTTATTTTTCGAGGTTCTCCTTCTAATTGATTACCATATCCATAAAGCAATAATTTATCAATTGAATAAATTTTTTCGAGTTCAAACATAAACTCTTCAAATTTTCCTTCATTCCCAGGAAATGCTTCATATAGTTCCTTCAAATGTTTTCGGCCTTCTTTTTTATAACCTAACGCTAACATTTGATTTAATGGTATTCCTAAACTATTTGATAATAACATTAATATATTCCCATTTAATTGATATTCTGATAACGGACTGTATGGTACATGATTTTTTTGGCCTCTTACACTATTTGGTTGTTCTTTATAACTTATATTCGTTCCATTAGACACATGATATAAAATCTCAGCAGTAAGTTGAGTTGCTCCTTCAGTTAAGAACATTCCTGTTTTACCATCATAGAATGAGCATTCTTCATAATTATTAACTTTTCTAGTTTGAAGCACATGAGTAAGTTCGTGAAAAAAATATAATTTATTTGTTTCATAATTCGCCTTCATATTCATTGTAATTTTATTTTTATCTGTTCTTCCATAAACCCCACCTAAATTAGCTTCAGTAATAGAATGTAACAGATAAGGTAATTGTTTTACTATTTCAATTGGATCTAAATATAATCCTTCTTCCTTATCTAATTGATCAATTGCATTAATATAGTCGGCAATTAGAAGAAAATATTTATCGGGAATATGATGTTGTATGTTTCTATATTGCGATTTAACGGCTGCAAATAAACCACTAGTGATTAAATTTTTTCTCTTTGAGATCTACTAATCATTATTTATAAACTCCTTAATTATTATTTTCATTATATGAAAAGTTTCTATCATAAATATTTTAGCAAATTTTTAGTTAATAAACGGAATATAAGTATATTTATATTGATGTTCTTCTCCTGAGCCTCCAACATTAGACGTCCAATCATAAGTCCCCTCATAAATTTCACTATTACCATCAATGAGATGATTAATTTCAATGATTTCTCCTAAATAAACTATATCTACTTCCCAAACATCGTGGTAAAAATGGACAGAAAATCTCCCTAACTCACCTATTTTAGGAACAAAGATACCTTTCAAATCATTTGAAATTTCTATAATGTTTATAACATCTCCGGTCGCTTCAATCAATTGATCTTGGTGTTCTATAATATGATTATTCCCATCAATGTCTATTGCATCGATTATCAATTTTTGAAAATCAGGGCCAGATGAACCATTAATATACCTGGTTTCCATATAGTAACTATGATTTAGAATAACATTATTATTAATTACGAATTTAGCGTTAGAAATAATGTCATAGAAGTAACTTTCAATATCAACAACTTCTTCATTGACTTCCTTAACTATATCGTTTTCTCTTTTTTCAAATATATAATTTCCATCAGTAATAACCATTGT
The DNA here is from genome assembly GCA_007117415.1 of Bacilli bacterium. Lineage (GTDB taxonomy): Bacteria > Bacillota_I > Bacilli_A > RF39 > UBA660 > SKGN01. The sequence goes on from SKGN01000068.1 coordinate 9,233, forward strand.
TATGTTACCGTTTTTTTCAAGTAATATAAATCCTTCTTTTGGAGCGTTACTAGCCAAATCTAATTTATTTTCTCCTATTTGATTGCCATCATTAAATACAAATAGTTTATCTTTAGGAGAAACATGTAGCGATGACATTGCGTAATCAGTTTCAACCGCTTTTATTATCATTAAAACGCTACTCTCAAATGCATTTTTTCTAACCTGGCTTATTAGTCCCGTTATTGATGGTATTGCTATTGATAAAATTATTGCTAGTATTACTAATACGGACAATAATTCTACTAGCGTAAATCCCTTTTTTATTTTACCTCCTTTGGTTTTGTATCTTATAATTTTATTATATCATATACTAATCAGTATATCTCTCGCAAAAATAAAAAAAATTAAACCTTTTTCTGATTCTTCGTGTGCTTTCTTATTTTTTAAAATACCCTTTGAAAACGACCTAACAACCAAAAATTAAATAATTTTACCAAATTGATTTTAAATTAATGCCGAAGCTTTAGATGGTCAACGTTTTTTTTGAACTAAATTTAAAAATTTATTATATCTTTTATTTATATGAGATAATTTTCTTCTTCTAATATATGTTCTTTGCAGAATTTAATTTATCCTGCATTGTTAATTTCGTAAAAAAAGCTCCCTTCAGTTTGTGAAGTTGTATCTTTATTATACAACTCACATTCCAATTTTTGGAAGCTGTTTCATTTTTATTTGGAGCAAGTGACGGGAATCGAACCCGTATCTCAACCTTGGCAAGGTTGCATAATAGCCTTTATACTACACCTGCAACAATATTGGAGGGGCTAGTCGGATTTGAACCAACGCTCAGGGAGTTGCAGTCCCACGCCTTACCACTTGGCTATAGCCCCATATGAGTATTAGTATTATAACAAAAAAAATGATTTGAGGCAATGGTTTTATCTTTTTTTCCTCTTTTACCTTATTATATGATTTAGTTAATATTATTATTTCGTTGTTGTCGACCAAAAGAAGATTTCTTCCAACATGATACTAAGAAAACTACTAGAAATATAATTCCGGCTACGGTAGCCATAGAACCTGCTATCGAGACATCAAAAACATAGGCCATTTGATATCCAACGATTCCAATTAACACACCAATAAAACAACTTATAAAGATCATATTAGATAAATTATCTGTTATTAAATACGCTGTTAAAGGCGGAACAACCATTAATGCTACCACCAAAATAAAGCCAACCGCTTCAAAGGCTCCAACAGCAGTAATAGAAACAACTCCCATTAAACTGTAATGAATAATAACTGGTGAAAAACCTAACATAGTTGCTAAGGTTGGATCAAAAGTTACTAGTTTTAACTCTTTATAAAATAAATATATATATGTAATATTCAAACTAAGAATAGCGGTTATTATATAGATTGCCTTGGGTCCAAAATCAATATTGGCAATTATTAAACGATTAAAAGGGGTGAAGGCTATTTCACCTAATAAAACAGCATCGATATCCAAATGAACATTACCAGCATAACGAGATATAATAATTACGCCAACACTAAATAAAAAAGTAAAAACTAACCCAATTGAGGCTTCTTCGCTAACTAAATGAGTTTGCTTTAATAGTTCAACTAGAAAAACAGTTACCACCCCTGTTAGAGCTGCTCCAATAATTAATAAAGGCGAATTAATGTCGCCTACATATAAGAAAGCAATTGCAATGCCCGCTAAAATAGAATGACTAATAGCGTCACTCATCATCGCCATTTTTCGAAGGACTAAAAATACTCCTGATAAGGTGCAACTTACAGCTACTAAAACTGCTAAAATTTGAATTTCTATAGCCGGATTAAGCACATAAAACACCCCTTTCTAATATTTCTTCTAATCCTTTTTTTGTTATTTCCGTCTTATCATTAGTTATTAATAGCCATCCTTTTTTTAATAAGTAATATCGTAATTGTTTTTTCTTTTTAGCTGATAATAGAATCAAATTATCCATTATTTGTTTTATACTAATTATTTCCTCTTTTTTAAAAGATTTATAACAATCAAATAAAATTTGTTTGGCTAAAATAGAATTAATTTTTTGCTTCCTTCTTATTATTCTAGATAACAAGCCTCTTTCAAACGCTAACACAAGAGATATTAAAACAATAATAAAATTCATTATAACAATAGTAGGACCAGTAGGCATTCTAGGTACTATACTACTAATAAAGGAACCACCAACGCCTGCTAAAGCACCTATAAATCCGGCTAATAATATCATTTTATTTAACTTATTAGTCCACTGTCTGGCTGCTACTGGGGGGGCTATAATCATTACGCTCATTAATATAACTCCTACCATTTGTAATCCAATTATAATTGAAATAACTAATAAAGAGGTTAAGATAATATCAAAAAACATCATGGGTAACCCCAGGCTTTCACCAAAATCATTATTAAAGCATAACAATTTGAATTCCTTCCAAAATAAAATAATAATAAATAAAACTAAAATACCTAGCCCTAGCATCATTATTACATCAGCATATAAGATAGAAGCAGCTCTTCCAAATAAAAACTTATTTAAACCAGCTTGACTAGCGCCAGGTAGTTTTTGCGCCACACTCAGTAAGACCATTCCCATTCCAAAGAAAACAGACAAAATAATAGCTAAAGCGCCATCGTACGTTATATTACTATATTTGACGATTAACATCATTATAAAAGTAGACAACAAACTCGCTGCAAAGGCTCCTATTAATAAAATATACGATGCGCTTTGACTGGTTAATAAAAACGCTATAACCAAGCCTGGCAAAGCCGAGTGCGATATAGCGTCACCCATTAAACTCTGTTTTCTTAAAACAGCAAAGGTGCCAACCATACCACTTGTAATCCCTAAAATTATAGATCCTAATAAAACCATTTGCAAAGTATAATCATTTAACATATAACTACCCCATAACACTTATTTTTTTAGTCATTAATTTGTTTTTATCTTCCTCTAAACCATTTTGCTCATCTATTCTTATTGCCTCTTTTTCATATGTTTCTTTTAAGTTTTGTTTATTAAAAACTTCTTCTTTAGGACCATAGACAATACATTTTACATTTAATAGAATAAGCCAATCAAAATATTCAGTAACAGTTTGTAAATCATGATGAACAACAATAACTGTTTTTCCTTGCTTTTTTAGTTCATTTAATAGCGCTATTATAGCTTTTTCTGTTACAGCATCAACGCCTTGTAATGGTTCATCCATTATATATAAATCAGCTTCTTGAACCAAAGCTCTAGCTAAAAAAACCCGCTGTTGCTCTCCTCCTGATAATTGATCGATTTGACGATGAGAATATTTTTCCATTCCTAACTTTTTTAAAGCCTCCATTGCTATGGTTTTATCTTTAGTGTTGGGACGTTTAAACCAACCTATTTTTTTGTATAACCCCATCATAACTACCTCTAAAACACTAATAGGAAAATTCCAATCAATGATCCTCCGTTGAGGCACATATGCTACTCTTTTCCGGTTGGCTTTATTATTTTTACCAAATAGTAATATCCGTCCTGTTAAAGGTTTAATTATACCTAATATTGATTTAAGCAAAGTGCTCTTCCCCGCCCCATTAGGGCCTATAATACCAATTATATGACCAGCTGGGACCTTAATATTAAGATCCCATAGAACTGGTTTTTCATTATAAATCATTGTTACTTTTTGAATATCTAGTACTATTTCAGTCATTATTTTCCTCCCCTTTTTATTATTTTAACGCTTGAACAATAGTTGTAATATTATATTTCATCATGCCTATGTAAGTACCTTCATCTTTTCCTTTTTCACCCATAGCATCTGAATATAAATCGCCACCAATATTAACATCAAAGCCTCTTGCCTTAACTGCTTGTTGTAACGCTTTTGCATTGCGCGTTGATACCGACGTTTCAACAAATATAGCCTTAATTTCATTTTGAACAATATAATCAGCTAATTTTCTAATATCCGCAATACCTACTTCAGACTCTGGACTAAGCCCTTCTATTCCTAAAACAATAAATTCATAAGCTCTCCCAAAATATTGAAAAGCATCATGCGCAGTAATTAAAACCCGTTTTTGAGGAGGGATTTCCATCGCTTTATTATATACAAACTCATGCACTTCTCTTACTTCTTCTAAATATTTTTCTGTATTAATAACATATATATCTTTATTTTTAGGATCATGTTCAATTAAAATATTACTAACATATGTAATTACTTCTAACCATAAATTAGCATCAAACCAAATATGGGGATCATAACTGCCCTCATAATCATCTTCTCCCGCCATTAATTTTGAATTCAAAACAGCATCACTAATGGCGTATGTAGGAATCTTTTGTTTGGCCATATTAGCTAATAAATCAGTCATTTTCCCCTCTAAATGTAAACCATTATAAATAATAATATCCGCTTGTTGTAAAGATCTAACATCACTTTCCGTCGCTTGGTATGAATGCGGATCTATTCCTGATCCCATCAAACCTTTCACTTCAACGACATCGCCCCCTATGATTGATACTAAATCAGTAATCTGAGTCGTAGTGGCAACAATCGATAATTTATCACTCTTATCATATGTTTCCGTATTAGATAAAATAATACCAACTATAATAATCATCAAACCAGTGATAAATAACATTATTTTATTAATAATTTTATCCTCCTTTTATTTGTTAACTGAAGATAATTTTGTTTCCGTCAGCTAACTTTCATTATAAAAAGAATAAACATCGCATATTGGCTTATTCTTCTAGCTAATTATATGTTATTAACTATGGTAGGTGTCTGTCCAATAATAAATCATATATTTTATTTTTTTTTATATATATAAAGTAGGGGATGATTTAAAATGAAACCAAAAAAAAGACACCAAATAATGGAATCATTTGAGGTTCGAAGGGAACTGACTGATCTTTTATCAGCTAGTATGGAAGATTATATAGAGAGCATCTTTATCGAGCAAGAAAAAAAAGGTTACGCTAGAACGAATGAAGTAGCTGAAAAATTAAATGTTCAAATTCCTTCAGCTACCAAAATGATAAAAAAACTAGCTTCCTTAAATTTATTAAAACATGAAAAATATGGGGTTGTTTGTTTAACTGAAAAAGGAATGAAAATAGGTACCTTTTTATGGGAAAGACATCAAATTGTAGAAACTTTTCTTAAATCATTGGGCATTAAAAAAGATTTATATCAATTCACAGAAGCAATGGAACACAGCGTTAACGAAGAAATATTAATTAATATTGAAGTATTAAATAATTTTTTTAAATATTACCCTAAATATAAAAGAGAGCTAGATAACTTTAAAAAAGATTATATCCTTTAACTTAATATAATTAGTAACCCAAATAACATTAATAAAAAAGGAGGTATAAATACTAATTGTTGTAATAATTTTATTTTAGCGATAACAAACCCAAACTTTATTCCAAAACAAATAAAAAAACCACTCATTAACGCTACTAAAGAAGCAGTTAGAAAAGGAGAATACCCAATCATAGCTGCCCCAAGACCAGCTCCAAACGAATCAAATGCTAATGCAAAACCTAACAATATCGATTCTTTTAAGGACATAACCTTCAATGCTTTATTTTTAAAATGACTAGTTTCAACTACAAACATATAATTTTCTAACAAATTAGAAAAAGGCTTATTATCACTTGAAAAAGGTAAGTTATTTAATGATGTTTTTGGTTTTTTTATGCCTATTACATTATACAAACTAAACAAACCAAGCATAGTTAAAATAATACCGCCCATATACTTAGTTGATTCAACATTAATAAAAGAAATTAGCCATTCGCCAAACATCATTGATATTAATACGACCAGTCCATTACATAACATTATAATTAATAAAGGCCTTAAAGAAACATTTATTTTACGCATACCATAAGTTATACCTACGCCAAAACTATCTAGACTAACAGCCAATATTAAAATAATTAAACCAGGGTAAAACAACATATAAAACTCACCTAACTTCATAATATGACTTTTTATTTGATATGTTAATTATCAAAAAAGAAGAATATTAAGCAAATATTCTCTTTTTATTCAATCGCATTAATACTTCTATTATTTATACTTCTTGCTTCTTCGGCCTCTTTTCTTATCGCTTCTTTTCTTACTTCTAATAATTCTCTTATTCTTTGCTCACGCTCTTCTAAATCAACATTATCTAGTTTGTTATCATTATCATTTATTATTTGTTGCTTTAAATCATTTAGGCGGTTAGCATTCTCAGTAATTCTTTCCTCTCTTTCCTCACGAAAGAAAGTTCTTAACTCTGCAACTTTATCACTGATTTTATTTCTTCGTTGAAGAACCGCTTCTTTAATTTTCAGTTGAATTTCTCTAATGCTACTATTAACAAGTTCCTCTCTACTTAATTCAGCATTCAATCTTAACGCTCTTTCAATAAGTAACATCTTCCCATAATTAATATCGTATTCATCTGCTAACTCTTTTATCTCTGCGGTAACATCACTTGCCATAATTCTGGCATAAATATTTTTTTCTTCTAAAAAAGATTGCATTTTTTCTCTAACTCTTTTTTCATTACGTTCCTTTTCTTCAACATCATCTGAATAAGAAGTTATAAGAATATCATTTTCAGCGCTAAATTCATCAATATATCCTGTTTCAACAGCAGTTGATACCAATTTCGCTATCCCTTCTTCTAAAGTTTCATTTTCAAGCGTTAAATCGGATAATAAAATATCCCCCTCATCATTTAAAGCTAAAATCTCTACTATTTTTGCTTGTTTATCAATCCCTAATTGGATACTAGGATTAATATCAATTGTTATATATTGTAATTCTGTTTGTAAATTTTGATTATAAATAAAATACGCAAAAACTACCACTATAATTGCCATCACCACAATAAAACCTTTTTTCATATCTTTTCTCCTTTCATATTTTTATAACATAAATATTATATCATAGAAAATATGACTACTTTCTATTTTTTTAATCATTCTGAAACTATTTTACACTAACATTACACCATAAAAAACGGAACAAACTTTTTTTAATTTGCAAGTTTAAGTTTACTTTCATCTTTTTATAACATTAATCCAATTTAATTAAAAAATAGAATAAAACCGAAGTTTTATTCTATTTCAATTAATTTTTTATTTGTTTCTTCTAATTGTTTTTTAGGGAAAGTTACTTTTAAGGTTCCATCGTTGAAATTAGCTTTTATTAATGAATCATCGATTTCACCAACATAGAAACTTCTTTTATATTCTCCATAATATCTTTCTTTACGAATATAATTTTTAGTTTCTTCTTTTAATTCTTCCTTTTTCGCATTTACATTTAGATAGCCTTTTTTATATTCAATACTTACATCTTCTTTTTTGAATCCAGGGACATCTATTTCAACTACATAATTGTCTCCTTCTTCATAAATATCTGATCTCATAATATCAGTTGTTTTAACGATAGAAGCATCAAAAAAGTCATCAAATATTTCCCTAAAAAAAGCATTTTTTGGAATTAAATCCATTTATATCCCTCCTTAATTATTATTATATTTTTTTCTTTTTATTTGTCAATACTTTTTTAGCACTTTGTTAAACAAAGTGCTAAAAATTGTTTTTTAAGGCATAATTTATTTTAGCATAATTACTTATTTCTTTATCTAACGATACTAAATCATCCCTGCTTAACTCTTTAAAATTTTTTTTACCTAAAGCTTGTAACGCTAATTTCATTTCTTCATTACAAGATTTCAAAAAGTTTGAAAGCGATTTAGCCGATAAATTAATATTAAGTTTATCTTTATATACACCCGTATTTAACGCTAATTGGGTTGGCGGTAAGTTTGGCAATGTTTTAGCAGCTTGATTATGAACAGCGGCAAATAACGCAATTGAGCCTATATAAACAGCATCTGCTCCTAAAGCTATTGCTTTTAGAAAGTGTCCAGGAGTAGTTAAACCACCAGCTATAATTAAATCAAATTGATCTTTTAAACCTTTTTTTTCTAAATAATTTACCGCCCTTATTAAAGCATAAAGAGTAGGTAATCCCAAATTATCTTCTAAAGTAGGAGGAGCTACCGCCGTACCGCCCTCACATCCATCAATAACGATATAATCACATTCGGTACTAGTTATAACATCAAGTTCTTTTTCAATATAATTAGAACCGGCTATTTTTATCCCAATTGGTACATCATGTTGCTTTTTTAATTTTTTTACTAATTTAATTAAGTCTTCTTTTGATTCAATTCCTTTCATTCTAGCGTAGAATGGCTTATCCTCGCCTTCTTTTAAACGCCAATCTTTTCTTAGTCTCTCATCTATATCTTTAGCGTAAGTTATTGATTCAACCCCGCCACCCCATGCGCCCTGACCCATTTGTATTTCGATTGCATCTAACTGTTTTAAATCTTCTTCTTTCATTAAATTAGCCCTATTTAATTGCCCAACTACATATAAACTATTTTCCTTTACTTCTTTAACTATCGTAGATTCTCCGGTATTAGTCGATATACCCGCCCTTTTAGAACCCTTAGCTAAAGCTACTTTCATTCTTAAACTTAAACTGCCTCCATACGACATACCAGTTATCATGATTGGCATTTCTAATGTTATTGGTTTTTTGGTCTTTTTACCAATTATTACCTCAGTATTGATTTCGGTTAAACTTTTAGTCGGTAACTCAAATAATTGTTTAGGACTAAGTAAAACTTTTTCCCACGGCGAAAAATTAATATTACTACCATAAGGGAGACTCAACGCTTTCCCTGTTTGAGCTCTGAGTTGAGCATCTATTATATTCTTAGCCCCTAGTTTTTGAACCGAAGTAATTCCTATATAAGGATTCTTAGCATATTCTTGGCTAAACATTTCATAAACATACTCATCAATTACAGGATTCATTAATTTTAACATTATTTTTTTTAATATAAGTAACACCTCCATCAATTAAGGTCAATATTAGTGTTATCTTTTTTACAAATATTATTACAATTTATTTATATGTTATTTCAGCTTGAGCGTAACCAAAAAGAAAATCTTCTTCTATTAAATCTCTATCTATATCAATTTTATAAATAGCCATAGTATTAGAAAAACTAACCAAACCTTTTCCTTCTTCATAAACCCTTTCTTCCATATATTTATTGTTAAAATAACCTTCAATATTATCTATCTCTAATTTGGTTTTATATTGTTTTTTGCCATCATTTAAAAGATTTATTTCCACAATAGTTGTTTTAACTACATATGAATTATTATTTATTACTAATTCTTGTTCCCAAGAATGATTAACTCTAAGGGGCGTTTTTAAGATTATTTGATTTGGAACAAGTGAATTCAACTTATTATCATAACCCTCTTTTCTATATTCATCGTTATTAATAATCTTTTCAACAATCCTATTTTGATCAATGATATATTCAATCTTAAACTGCCGTTTTTCTATTTCATCAGAAATACCATTGATCATATAACCATTTATATTATAAATAGTTTTATTCTTATCTTTAGTAATATTAGTTATTTCAACTTTGTGAGCATACTCAGCCATTCCCACATATCTTGCTTGAACACCAATTTGATCTGGAAATATCTTTAATAATTCTTCACTTTTATTTATCATACAACTTGAAAAACCAAATAATCCCATTACTACACAAATTAAGCTTATTCTAAAAAACATTTTATCACTCACTTTCTAATATATTATATATTCATTAGCGAGAGAAAATTATCACTTAATCTTATTTTCGTATATTATATAACGATAAATTATTTTACCCTTTATTATAAAAAACCAGGTTTGTAAATCATTATTAACATTATTTTCATAACATAATATGGGGCCACTCGCTTCATCAGCAAAATCTAATAATTCATCAAAAGCAGAAACTTCTATAAATTTAAATTCTGGCAAATCAATAAAATTAAGAATATTTACAATTCTAAAATCGTAATCTTTTTTTATTCTTTTTATTTTTGATTGATATACACTATAACTTTCTTCAACCCATTTTCGTTTTAAATAAATGAAAATAATGAAGATAGCGCCTAAAACTAACAACAAATTATAGATAAGGAAAAAGTACCCCACCTCTTTCTCTTTGGTTTCTTCTTTCGTTATTTCCTTTAATTGATTCTCTTCTACCATTTTATTTATATGAAACGTTTTAACACCAAGTGGGATATTGATAATAACATTATCAGTTTCTTTAAAATATTCATCATTTACAATGCCCTCTATATTAACAATCATATTTATTTTTAAAAAGGCATCAATTGGAATGCCTAACGTTTGTCTGAATCTATTAACCATCTCATTATAGTCCCTTAAATCAATTTTAATATTTTCATTAATACTAAACCGAGATCCATATAAATCGTTATTTTTTTCGGCAATTAACTCAACATCTATTTTCCAAATATCATGATAATTACTACTTGATAAACCGCTCAAATTTCCTATTAAACTACCCTTTACCTTATAATGGTAAATTAAATTTATATCGCCCACCCCAGAAAACTCATAACCTATATTTAAATTTATATAATCAACTAATTCCGTAATATAATGACGATTCATTTCAATATAAGGTTTATTAATAAATTCATTTTCAACAATAAACACTTGATAATCCAAATTCCTAAAAGCGTTATATTTATATATCAATGTATTATTCATATCATTTCTAATAAAAAAGCGCCAAACATTAATTGAAGCATTACCTAAAATAAAAAACATAATCACAAAAAAGAATAGAATTATTATTCCTTTAATCTTTTTTTTTAATTTTTGTTTTTTAATTTTCATATAATAACCTCGTTTCTATTATTAATGGAAACGGTAACATCAATATAATTAAAAAGTTTTCTAAACCATATTGAGGGATAACCTATTTTAGGTATTACATAAATAACTTTTCCTATAACCTGTTCTTTATTTATGCTCTTTTGATCAACATTAGGGTTATTATCACCCTTAGTTATAAAAACTATATTACCTCTTTGATTGTTTTTTTGAATTACCCTATGAACTATTATATTTTTATTACTTATGTACCCTATTACATCTCCTATTTCTATTTTGTCAATTTTTTCTTTTTTCATTAACACTATGTCCCCAACTCTAAATGAAGGTTTCATACTATCACTATAAACAACAAGTGGATACGTTGGAAAAAGACCAATTATAAATGCAATCATAATAAATAACAAAAGAAAACTAGGTATCCATTTAAGAGGATTCATGCTTGATATATCTTTTGGTTTAACCTTTTTTTCTTTTTTATTAATTTTATAATATATAATCCAAAACCCAAAAAGAGGAATAAAAAAGTCAAAAAATCGCTTCACTAACCAAGAATGATTAGGAAGAATAGGTGATAACCAATAAATAGATGTAGTAATTAACCGATATATGATAGTCGGCACATAACCTCCTATCATAGCGATATAATTTAAAAAAAGATTTTCAATTGCAACAGGCAATAAAAAACCTACCAAAAAACTAATTTTTTGGTTACCGTTTTCTACATTTTCAAAAAGATAATTAAAATTAATGGCTATTAAAATATAGATAACATATATTAAAAGAAAGACTTTCTTTTTATTGTTTCCACCTTTATTAATTAAAACAGCTCTAACATATTCCTGCGTTATTATAATTGTCCCAATAGTCCAAAAATTAATTAACAATCCTTTAAAAGAGTTATCATAAGGATTATGACCGTAACCATCTATTAATCCTAATACAAAGTATAAAATTATATAAAATAAACTTATTATAATAACCCATTCAAAAACTTTTTTTTTATATTTCCATCTTATCTTTAAGTCAAAATCTAACCACAAATAAGTTATAATTGCTACTACTAACAAATAAAAAGGATTAAACACGTTAAAAGCAAAAACTTCTCTACCTACCCGATCAAAGAAGTGATTAGTAATTACCAAAAAAAAGATTAATCCTAATATAACTATTAAACTTCTTCTCATTATTATTTCTTCTTTCTATAACATTGGTAAAAGAATAATATGAAAATAAAAATATTTATGGCACTCGTTAACAATATATTCAATTTTTATAGTTGTTGAAACTTCTTCAGATAAGTTATTTAATCTTGTATTAAAACTAACGGAAACGGTAACATCTGAGCCTATTGGAACTGTATTTAAACTTAAATAACTATTAACATTAAACAAATTATTGTTTTGACTACTATAAGTAACATATGTCTCTCCTTCACTAAGAACAAACGGATAAGTATTATTTAATTTAAAACTTAAATTAGTAACCCTATTAGCGGGAGAGTTACGATGAATAGCTCTATACACCAAGAACAATTCGTTTTCAACTAAATACTCATCTTCAATTATAACTCGAGGAGGAATATCTCCTATTGTATAACGATTATTTTCTAAATCTAATTTAGTTAAAGTGACATTTAAACTTTCATCACATTCATATGTTAAAGTATTAGCCGTTCCTTCAATATGAATATTTTCAGAAAAAAGCGCTAAACCTATCCCTAATGTGATAGTATATACTAGCACTAAAAAGATAATTGTTTTTGTTTTTTTGAATACAGGTCTTTTTCTCATTAATATTTACCATATTCTATTCAACAATTAATATCCAACGCCCGTATTTTGTTCATATCCCAATTCGACCGTAAAGTTGATACTTTTATCACCAGTAGTCGATTGAGAACTCCAGTAAACTCTTATGGCAAAAGGATACTCTTCTCCGGCATCAATTGGGATATCTTCTTCAACTCCAATAAGTTCAACTACTATATCAGGGTCATCATTACCCGTAATAGTTATCGTTCTTAATATTGCTGAAATGGTTCCAACATTTTTTACTACTATATCAATTTGAGCTCCAGCTCCTGGATATTCTAAATCTTCAACATTAATCGTTAGTGTTTTTCTATCAACTGATATCGTAGCCGTAGGATTAGAGCCAACCACATCACTAGTAGAAGCTGTTAAAAATTGAATATCAAATTCACCAGTTGTACCTGCTGTTCCTCCAATATAAAGAACTTCACCAAACAAAGCATAAGCTCCAATCAACCCGATAATAGCCAAAACTAACCCTGGTATTAAGATGTTAAATCGTCTTTCTCTCATATCTATATTTCCCTTCTTGTTTATTTATAGAATGTTCTTTTTTGCTTATTTTATACATTTAAAAACATGCTCTTAGGCATGTTTAATAATCTTTTAATGATCATCTTTTTTTGACTTATACATATGAAAACTTTCTATAGCCTTTTCACCCTTTATATTATGTTCACCTTCTTTAGATGTAGGATACATTCTAAAATTTTCTACTTCCACTTCATTTTCATGTACATTTTCATCAATATGATCATCCTCTTTATTAACAGACACTACTATTTCACCACCTTTTCTTTTCATCCTACCTATATTATGGATATTTTAATTAATTTTAAACATGTATTAAATAATTATTTTTTTATCATTATTCCTTTATTTATATACTCATGGTATAATATATAGACATAGGAAGTGATTCAGTATGAAAATCGATCGAAAAAAAAGTATTAAAAATAAAAAAATAAGTTCTTTAAAAATTATCAATAAATTTGCTTTTAGAATATCTATGGGAATTGTTATTATAGCCAGCATGGCTTTATTACAAACTTCTTCCTATGAATATTCAAACATTGAACCTAGTGAAAAAGTTATTAGTTTTAATTTTCCCAAAAACAACGAAGTTAATCTAGAGGATTTAATATTTATAAACAATGATTATGATAACAATGATAATAACCAAGCATTAATTAACGAACCCCTAAATACTAATGAGAAAATGGAAAAAGGCGAAGTTAATAATGATGCTAAACCAGAAGAAAATCAAGAAAAAAAACAAGAAGTAAATTATATTGTTCCCGATTTAACTAATGATGAAATTGAAAAAAGGGGATTTGTTAGTTTAAGCTTTGATGACGGACCTTCTAAAGAAGTTACACCTATAATATTAGAAATTCTAAAGAATAATAATGTTAAAGCGACCTTTTTTGTGTTAGGGTGTAATGTCAAATACCACCATGATACAATTCTACAAATGTATCATGGTGGTCATGAGATTGCCAATCACGGATATGATCACACGTCTTTTACCAATTTAACTAAGGAACAGATTAATAATCAAATAGAAAAAACAAATGATTATATTTATAATATTACTGGCGAAAAAACACTACTAGTTAGACCTCCGTACGGGGCCATAAATAAAAATATTGCTTCTAAAATAGACTATCCTATTATTTTATGGTCTATCGACCCCACTGATTGGAGAAGCATAACCGTTGACACTATTATTGATACTGTAATCGCAAACTTAACCGATGGAAGCATCATTCTCCTTCATGATATTCACGATAGAACCATTGAAGCGACTAAACTATTGATACCTAGAATTATTGATAAAGGTTATGATATAGTCCCTATCAGCGAATTATTTAAAATAAATGAAATTGAACTAAACCCCGGAAAAATATATGCTAAAGCAAAAAAATAAAGGATAAATCCTTTATTTTTATTTTATTACCTGTTGATAGTAATCATGATCAAGTATTAATTGAGACATATAAAATCTATTATAAACAATCATGTTAATTCGCTCTATATAATTACTATCGACCTCTTGATTATTATGAGGATGAAAAATTTTTTTAATATTATCATATTTTCCTTTTTCAGTTATCCAACTCCTATTAGCAAAGATAACAATTGGTTCAGTGTTAGAGAATATATCTTTTCCGATTAATAATCTTGAATCGTATTCTAAACCAAATAAATTGGAGATAGTAGGGAGAACATCTATACTACTACCTAGTTTTTTCACCTCTTCTCCTTCTATTCCCTTATGCCATATAATGAATGGTAGTCTATCTCTTTCAAAAAAATCATCACGATTTATAGTAGCCTTTTCATTCAACTCATCTAAAGTTAAACCATACGGCCAATGATCAGAACTTATGGCAATAACCGTATCTTCTGCTACTCCTGCTTCTTCTAAATAATCAATTAATTTTTCAATCGCTTTATCCAATTCAACATGTTGAGCCATATAACACTTTACCGGTTCAGAATATGGTAAATCCTTAACAGTAGTCCAATGTCTTTTAGCCATTGTATTAAATAAATTATATCTTAAATGCCCGCTTATAGTAAGGTAATAGGTCATAAAAGGTGTTTCAATATTTATATAATCAGAAGCGGTAACTTCAATCATTTCCAAATCACTTTGAGGCCATAGACGACAATTTATGTTAAGTTCCCTACCACATGCATAATAATCATAGCCTAAATTGGGATGAGATAAATGTCTTCTATAATAAGTTGCCCAACCATTATGATAGGCAGTTGTTTTATAGCCTATATTTCTAAAATGATTGCCCAATACAAAAGGCATATAATTATAACTAGTACGGTACATACTCCAAACTCCAGACTTAGGCAGTAATCCCGTTTTAGTAATATATTCTCCATCAATCGTACTTAAAAAAATGGGTGTATAAAAATTAGTGAAATTTAAGCCTTCACTAGCTATTTTATAAAGAGTTGGAGTAATTTCCTCATCAATAGCAATATGATCAAAACTTTCAGCAATAATCAACACTAAATTTTTTCCCGCAAATTTTCCCGTCCAATCATTTTTATTAGTAGGATTTTTATCACTAAAATATTGATGCATCATCAAAAGGGTGTCATTTGTTTCATTTTGAATTAAATCATCCCAATCTATATTCATTGTATTATATTCTATAACTTCTTCTTGAAAATCCTCAACATCCGTTTTAGGCGGAATATAAAACAATTGTTCATTAGCTTCAAAACCCAATAGAGACCTTTGAATGTCCAATCTCATCGTCGTTAACAAACCAAATTTGTTAGTCATTAAAGTCGGTGAATGCACATTGTGATATAAATCATAATCAGAATATAATTCATTTTCTGATAAATTTTTTATTGCCAAAAATTGAATAATAATTATTACAATAACAAGAATTATTTTTAATTTATATTTTAACGGATTTAAATCGAATAATTTATTTTTAAAAACAAAAAATAGTATCAACGGGATTAATAATATTAATATACCAACAATATTTTCTGTTAATATTTTTAAAACAAATCCAAAATAGGTCATTACCGCCTGAGCATTTCTAGTTGCCGAAAAAGAAAAAACGGAATCATATATTTTAAAATATATAGTCTGACTAATACAAATAAAGGTTATAGCTGATAAAATTATAGCAACTATAATTCGATTTACTCTTGGTTTGAAAAAATTCCCAATTAAATATATAAAAAAGCCTACAGGAAGGGAAAATAAAACTATATTAAACAATGAACTATTCCACCATTCTTTAAAAAAGATAATCTTAATAACAACTTCCATGTAAAGAATAAAAAGAAACAAAAATAAAATATAAGTTATTTTTTTATTCATACTACCACCTATCACACAACATAATTATATCACATTCATAATACATAAAAAAGAAATATTAATAAAGGATATTTTGTTTATTATAAAACAAAATAAAAATGTACGCTAGATTATTAAGGAGGGTTGATAAATAATCTCAAACAGAGTTATATCTGAACATACCTTTATAAGGAATTAGGGATATATACTATCGTACAAAAAGAAGGCTGGGGAGTAGTGTCATTAAGAAACTGTGGCAATCTAGTTAAAAAGCAATTGCAAGAGCTGATAAAAACTATAATTAATAATTAGCCGTACAAATAAAACAGGAATTTGTTTTCCTGTTTTTCAATGCTAAAAAAATATTTTAACTTTTTAGGTTAGTTTTATAACCGTTTTTAAGAATGTTTAATACACTATACTATAACTTAATAAAAGGGAGGGGTTAAATATGTACGGTTATGGTTATAGTCAAGGTTGTGCTCCTGTACAAGGTAGTGGGTTTGGAACAAATTATGCATCTATTTTAGTTATTTTCATTCTTTTAGTAATTATTCTATGCGCAGCTTGCCCACCAGCTAGAGGCTGCTAACAATCCTTATTTTATAAAAAGAAAGGAGGAATAGACATGGGTGGATATACTGGCGGTTTTGCTTTCATATTAGTACTGTTTATCCTTTTAGCAATAATTGCTTGCGGATGCGGACTATGGTAAAAAAAAGGAAGGATTAATCTTTCCTCTTTTACATTATAAATAATTATATAATGCAAAATATTTTTATGCGTTTAAGTTCTTCTCTAATAAAGTTAGTTTTTTCTAATCAATAATTTAACTTTTATCAATGTCTAGAAAAAACAACTATGAAAGGAGGGGAAACTATGTGTGTATCAAGAGGTCCCGTAATGTCTTCTACTAATCCAGCTTTTATATTAGTATTATTTATCTTATTAGTATTAATAGTATGCGGAGTATGTACGTTTTAATTTAAAAGAGAAGATTTTCTTCTCTTTTTCGTTGCAGACATTTAATTTAAAAGATATATAACAAAATTCAAATATGCCGCCAAAAATAACCACAATAAATAAGGGATTTGCAAATATGCCGCTTTTTTATTAACATGATAAAATTTGACTATCATTATAATAACCAGAAGAATTAATAATATTATCCATAAAAAAGAAAAGAAATAGGTTTTATATTCAAAAAAGAAAAAACTCCATGAAAAATTAACCATTAACTGAACAGCGTATATTATTAAACCCTTGTTACTTTTAGCCTCGTATATAATAGCGGCTCCAATACTCATCAAGACATATAATTTAATCCATATAATAAAAAATAAATAATGGGGCGGAGTAAAAATAGATTTCTCAAGTTTGTTATAGGTATCAATGTTATTTTCAACTACTAACCCTGCTAAAAAACCAATAATTATAGTTATTAATACAAAAATAACATAGACTTTATACTTATTTATTAATTTCATATTACCTCCATATTAAAATATATGATATATAATGAAAGTTATCAAATATATTTCTTGGGCTTAAAATAAAAAAACAAAAACAATATCGTTCCGGTCATGGCCATAACAACATCTAACATGGTATCTAGACCACCTTTTTGAGAGTTTAGTCCCAATAAATTATCACCTAAATACTCTAATATTTCCCAATATAAAGCGATTGAAAAATTTATCATTAAAATTAAAATAACTACCTGTTTAGTACTATATTTTTTATGCTTTTGATTTAGTAAATCAATAATATAAACGGAAATAAAAACACCTGAAATAAAGTGAACAAACTTATCAAAGATAAAATTAAAGTCAAACACTCGAACAATAATACCTAATACCAGACTTAAAAAAAGAAAAAGACACATAAAAAACTTTATATGTACTTTTAAATCATATTTTTTAGATAAATACTTATAAACAAACGGAAATAAAAGAACGAAAGAACAAGCTAAAACTAAAGAATAATTTCTCTCTTTTAAATAAAGAAAAAAGTAAATAAAACTTATAAAGACCGATATAATTATTATTCCTCTATTTATTATTGGAATATATTTATATATTCTTTTTATCATAACTCACCTATACCTTTCTCATGTATAACCTATTTATATAATTAAAAATACGCTACATAAAATTAGTTTATACGCAAGAATTATTTTAATCTACCTAATACCTTTTTCCATAGACCTTATCCATAAAATGTTTTTCAGCATTCTTTAAACTTATTCCTTTTATCCTTATTTTATTTATATCGGTCTCCTTAAATCCTTTTTTTTCTAATTCATATAAATACCGAACGCCTTGAGGCTTAAACCCCAATAATCCAGCACATATTGTATCTACACATATAGGATTATTACCAACCACCACTAATCCGGTATGTTTAGCAATACCATTAGTTGGGCCTGTCGCGACCATTACGGGGTTTAAGCTGACGATAGATAAATCAATTTTTATTTTCTCAGCCATCGCTATTATAAATCCATGTAAATCATTGTGAATTCCCTTATCCTTTTTAGGAGCACCATGTTCTTCAGTAGAAGGAAATGATAACGCAATATTTTTTATAGCACTAGACATTGTTGCTTCTTCATGAATTTTTAACTGCGTAAATGAAATTACTTTAGTCATTTCATTATATAACTCATTAACCTTTATTTTTCTTGGTCGATAATGATTTAATTCTATTACCGTGTAAGGCCCTTGGTTAAAATCAATAAAAGAAACTTTTTCTTCGGCTAAAACTTTATCATACCCCACCGTTTTCATAACCTCTCTTGTATCTCCACCGCCAGAACCACTAGCAACTATTATTTTTTTTGGATTTTGCTCTTTAACCCATTTAATTATTGCCCTTAAGGTTTCATCACCTACAACCACACCATACCTAGGATCAGGTTTTTCCTTATTAACAAAATTAGGTACTATTACAACTACATCACCACTATTAATCAAATTAGAAGCTTTAATTAAATTAAGCCCCTTTAAAACAGCCTTAATCTCCTTTTTACTTAAACATCTCGTTATTGCCACATCATTATTACTAATCATCATTATCATCCTTTCATAATTATTATTAATAAATCTTTAGTATTTAAACAAAAAATATTACAGAATAATAACATTATAAAAAAAATGATAATTATGCTTGATTATATAAAACAATATTATCATCATATCTAATAAATTGATTATCCCTATAGCGTAACCTAGTATATAGTTCTCCCAACATATCCGAACTATAATAACCAATTATTCTTTGCAATGCCTGTAATTCATAATAGTTATTGTTTGCACTCATAATTGGAAACAATCTAATAAGAGGTGAAATTTCTCCTTTAACTATCTTTTTCAATTGCCCATCATCATTATATAAATATTGTTTATATTCGCTACTCTTGTCTTCTAAACTTATTACATATTGCTTATCATTTATAATTCTAACCTTATAATTATCTTCGAAAATAATATTATAAGGTTTTAGCAAATTGAATTTTTCAAAATCAAATAATATATCTTTTTGATTATCAACAAAGGAATAAATATAATAATAACTTTTTAAATCCGTGTTGCCAGAAAAAATTCCAATCATTATATCCGATACGCCATCATTATTAAAATCACCCAAAAAAATATTAGGATTATAACCGCTGTTATAGTTAGGTATTATTTCATAAACTTTATTATCTTTCCCATCTATAATAATTATTATAATGTCTTCGATTAAAAGAGTTTCAGGGATTGTTTTTTTTCCTAACAAATATATGGTGTCCGCTATATTATCACCATTGACATCACCCTTTTTATATTCAATAACAAAATCATTTTGTTCTTCTTGTCTTTTCATATATAACTCCCTTCTGTTGAAATATATGAAATCTAACATTTTATTATTAAAAAAAGAAACAACGAGCAATTGTTTCTTTTTTCATTTTGGTTTAAGCCCCTCTAATTTGTTACTATAAATTTAATAAGCATTACTATACATTGATAATTATTCAAGGGCTTATTCTTTTTATAAAAACATTAAAAACCTGCCCTTAAAAAAATTATTAATAGGTTTACCAATAATATCTTCTACGCGGATAATAGCGCGGACCATATCGGCCATAACCATAAAACCAAGGCGCTATTGCGACACCCGTCACACCGCCTAATAAAAACGGTCCTAAAAACATAACTCACTACTCCCTTCATAGTAATTTATGAATTACTACGAAGAGTGATTAATATCAATTAATTAATTTAGAAGAAATAATTCTTTAAATTGTCATTCTATTGTTTCCATATAAAAACTTGGTATTTTTATACCAAGTTTTATGTTTTTTATATTTTTTTGTTTAATTCTTTACTACTACTCTTCTACAACATTAACTGTTCTAGTTTTTGTAGCAGTGTTACCTGCAAAGTCTGAAACTGTAAACGTAACCGTATAAGTTCCTATGGTGTTAGTATCAACTTCACTATCATCAATAATAATATTAGCGGTTACATCCCCATCAACATCATCCGTTGCTGTCGCTCCCGGATCTGTATATTCACTTCCTTGAGTAACAGTGTATGGATTATCTCCTAAAAGAGTAATTACGGGTTTAGTTATATCAATAGGTGGACCAGTATAATTAATATCATCTTCGGTAAATCTTTGTTTAGTAAACCCAAAATTAACTGCTATTCTTTTACCAATTGAGGCAAAATCATAATTATCAATATCTTGCCCTTCAAGATAAACATATATTCTAACTTTAGTAATACTATTTGGCGCTAAATTCATAAAAGCCGGACGATCAATTCCTTCTAAAAATTTCTTAGTATCTGTAAAAGTTGGAAATGCCACTAATAATTCATCAAGTCGATCATAACCATTATACTCGGCGCCATCATAAACATCAACGTGATCAGCCGAAGATATGGGTGCCGCTACAACATATGTAGGATATGACTCGCCATCTAAGATGATTCCGCAAGGTCCCGCATAAGATCCAGGGTCAGTAACATCTAAACCTGTTCTAGATAAGCAAGAAGCCTCATAATATCTAATAGCATTCTCATTATGTGCCATGTCATTTGGCTCCCATATTTGAGCAGCTCTACAAATACCAGTTACTACTCCCTCTGTTACACAAGTAATAGCTGTAATCACTGCTGGATCAGTAGTGTTCCCACTAACACGTCCAATTTGACCAAATGCTACTCTAACAGAATTTTCAATACCAGTATCAGCAACACCACCTTCAGCTACAACCACTTCTGAATCAGTCGTTAAATATATTGCTTCTTCATCCAACTCATTTAATTCTTGAATATATTGCGTTCCTGAAATGTTTTTAATAAACAAATCAAATGCTACATAACCATCTTGTTCCGCTTCACCAGGACTATAATTATCAATACGACTTGATAAAAGTCTATAACCTCCCGGGGTAGCTGTCAAACTGGTTTTACCAAACAAAATCATTCTTGATACAGCCGGATCCATTTCGGCTATAGTTGAAATAGGAATCAAACCTTCTCCGCCCCAACTATTTGTATGACCTATATATGAAACTTCATCCACCGTTTCTTTAGAAATACTTACTTCTGTATCCCATTTTACTCCATCTAAAGATAACAGTAAACTTTCGGTTGAGGCAATCTCAATATCAAAACTAGATACATGAACTGTTTGCATACCAATAAACCATGCATACGTTGATATGGACAACACAACAGCACTAAACAGGGAAATAATAATAAGATTTTTAGCCTGCATCATCCTTTTTTTTGTTTTTTTCATCATGAATATTAATCTCCTTCTAAACTAACTTAATATTTAAGCAAACGCTTATTAATATCCTACTATACATTAAATTGTAACACGAATCGACAATTTGTCAATATAATTTATGCTATTTAGCGCTCTTTATAAATTAAAAGAGTAACTATGGAAGAGGTTATAATATTAGACTTGAAAAAAATTGATAAATCGTTTAAACTAAAAGAAAGGAGGTAAATATGGGAACAGAAGCAAAAAATTCAAAATCAAAATCAGGCATTAAACTAATCACATTTGCTCTAATCGGATATATCTTTTGTTATTTTGGCTATTATCAATTTTTACTATTATTACTAGGGTATGTTGTTTTAGTAGAAAAAAATAATTGGCTAATATATCAATTAACACAAGCCTTAATATTAAGATTAAGTTATGATGTTATTCGTAGTATTTGGAATTTTATTCATCAAAGTTTACACAAATTTTTTAATTATTTAGAAGTAAAATACGAAACTATGAGTTCATTATCTTCATTTAATGATACCGTTATTGACCTTTTACTTTATGCTTTCCTTATCTTATTAATTATTGGCATTATAAGACTATTAATAAGTAAAGAAGTTAAAATACCTTTTATTAGTAATTTAACTAAAAAAGCCGTAGAATTTGATCCGACGAAGTAGCAAATAAAATAAAAAACCAATTTATACTATATAAATTGGTTTTTTATTGCTCGCATAACTTTTCAAACTCTTTCATTATTTATTTGAAATCTTTACTCATATCTAATCTGTTATATTTAAACTTTAGTATTTACTTACAATATTTAGTGTCCTTTATAAAATCTAAATATTTTTTATAACATTCTCAATGTCATCACTATTAAACCCTATTATAGTAATGTTATTTTTTCTAATCACTTCTTCTAGTCTCTCTTTTATATTATTTTTAGTTCCTATCAAAGCCTCTTCTAATTTATTTATTCCATCCTCTGGATACATAAAAAAATCACCATATATTTTAATCGCTTTAATTTCATCATTTATCGCTTCATAATCAATTCTTAAAAGTTTTCCGTTAGGGGCCTTATAATCAATACTTTTCATTATCTGCAACAACTCCACTCTTCAGTAGAATACTTTTCTTTATATAGTTTTTGCGCTAATTCTTCTTCCTCTTTAGTCAAATTATCATAAATAAATGTAACCTTAAACACTTCTTCTAATCCTTGTTTCAAAACGTCTTCTAGCTCTTTTATACTAACTTCTTTTTCTGATTCTTTATTAATACAAGTAACTCTTTCAGCGGCTATTTTAATTATTTTATCTTTTAACTTTTCATCGGGAACCTTTAAAACCGAAAACATTTTTTCAATATTAACATCTATTAATATTGTCCCGTGTTGCAATACTATCCCATTTTTTCTTGTTTGAGCATTACCTGATATTTTTTTGCCGTTTACTATAATATCGTTTATAGGTTTAAATTCGCCATTTAAATTTAACTTACCTAACCCTCTGATAATGCCCGAACATATTTTTTCATATGATTTGATAATATCACTAGGAACATCACTATCTGATAATATTATTGAATACGTAATCTCTTTATCATGCAATACCGCTCCACCACCCGTATATCTTCTTACCACATCATAACCATATTCTTTTAATTTTTGCTTATCTACCTCTTTTTCTAAACTTTGAAAGAAACCAATCGAAACAGCTGCTGGTTTCCAAGTATAAAAACGTAATGTATTAACAACTTTATTCATAGATCTAGTCATCATTATAGCTTCATCAATTGCCATTTGCATAGCAGCACAATCTTCCCTAATTTTTAAAATACGCCATTTTTTAATCATTTAAACACTCCTTTGCTCTATAAGAACTTCTAACATTAGAGCCAGATACCACCTTTTCAAACCCTATTTCAAGGGCTTTATCTTTTAATAATTTAAATTCATCTTTAGTGTAATGTTTCATAACCTTATGTTTTTTTATATTAGGCTGTAAATATTGACCAATTGTCAGTATATCTACACCACTCTTTTTCAAATCCTTAAATGTTAGTAAAATTTCTGCTATCGTCTCCCCTAATCCAACCATTAACCCGGTTTTTATTTTTATCCCTTTTTCATAATTGGCAACCAAGTTCAATAACTCTAAGGATCTATTATAATCACCTTTAGGTCTTAATTTAGGGAAAAGGCTCTTAACCACCTCTATATTATGATTTAACACATCTGGTTTAGCATCTAATATTTTTAGTAACGCTTCTTTATTTCCATTCAAATCAGAAATTAATACCTCAATTTTTATTTCAGGATACCTAGATTTAATTTGCGTAATTATTCCGGCAATATAAGATGCTCCACCATCTTCTAAGTCATCTCTTGTTACCTGGGTTAAAACAACATACTTTAACTTTAATTCTTCTATCGCTAACAAAATATAATTAATGTCATTATTATAATTATCGTTAGGTATTCCTTGCTTAACATTACAATAATGACAATCTCTAGTACAAATATCACCTAACAGTAAAAATGTTACCGTTTTTTTAGCAAAACAATAATAGCGATTAGGGCAATTACCCTCTAAACATATTGTTTTTAACCCTAATTCTTTAACTCTAGATAATATTTTCAAATAATCCAATCGATTAAATTCCATTACTTTGGCGATAATTATCCCTCCTAGTTATTACTAATTAAAATTTTTATTTTTTTATTAAGAATTGAGGCGGTTAATATTAAAGGATCAAATATAGGTGCTGAAGCAGGATTGTAACAAGTCTCTATATTAACAAAATCAGCTATGCTCATTTTCTTTTGAATAGCTAAAGACATTAAATCTAATCGACCAACTACTTCCCTATGACCAATAATTTGACTCCCAATAATTTTTCCCCTATCATCACTTATAATTTTAATTGTTATTTTTTCTTCCTTACAATAATATTCAGCTCTAACTGTTACGGTATAACGAGCCGAAATAGTTTTTATATTTAACTCCTTTGCTCTTTCTTCTATCAAACCCACTGTCCCAACATATACATTGTTTATTTTAGAAATAGTGTTGTTTAAAACGTTAGGGAATACCAACTTTTCTTGCAATATATTTTGAGCTATAACTTGAGCTTGTTTAACCGCTGTCGTCCCCAATTGACTTAATACTTTTTCATTTGTATTAAATTCAA
>SKGN01000018.1 GCA_007117415.1 Bacilli bacterium
ATAAATGCTTGATAAAAGTTCAGGATGGCTTTACTTATGGAGCATGGTCTAATCCTGTAACGCAAACATCGACAACACCTTTAAAAGAATATCAAAATAACACTGAAAAGAGAGTACATATTGGAACTGAACAACAATTTGCATGTGGAACATGCTTTACTATGATAACAGTTTATAAATATAATTTTTACACAAGAACGGCAACGCCTAAATATAAAACCGAAGAAGTTCCGGCTGATCCAATTCAAAAAACAGAATATTATTGTACCGAAGGAACGCTAGATGGTAATAAATGTATAATAATTAATCATGTAACAAGACCTTTTTGTATAAGTGGAACTTTAAAGGGAAATGAATGCGAAAGGACAAAAACAGAAACAAAACCTTATTGTTCTATAGGAACCTTAGAGGGCGATAGATGCCGTATAACAACGGGATCAAGTTATTATCATTGTTCTGTTGGAGTTAGAGAAGGGGCTAATTGTCGAATAACAGAAACAAGAACAAGATTAGAAGCTGCTAAAAAAACTCCTATATATACTAAAGTTTTAGAGGATAGAATTTGGTCTGTAGAAAAAAAATTAGTTAATTGGGAGGCAACAGGAAAAAAACAAACAAGAAACTTAAAGGATGAGAAAATATATACTAGTTGGGTTACAAAACTACCAGATGGATATACATTATATAAGCGCAAAGAAGAACATAGATGGTCTAACAAAACAGCATTACCTGGGTGGAATAAAACTAGTGAAAAAAGAGAAACTATTATTGATTAAAGATAAGGTGCCTAAGAGGCATCTTTTGTTTTAATTATTAAAATATTTTAGTTAAGAGGTTGTATAAAACAAAAGTAAAATGCTATAATATAGTAGGTGATATTATGGAATATAAAATAACAGCGAGAAACGAAAAAGAAACAATTGATTTAGCTCAAAATTTAGAATCAGAAAAGTTTCCTAATATGATTATATGTCTTGAGGGGGACTTAGGAAGTGGTAAAACTGTTTTTACAAAGGGTTTTGCTGAATCGCTAGGTATTGAAGAGACGATTACCTCTCCAACGTTCAATATTGTTAAAGAATATTTTTCTGGCGAGATGCCTTTATATCATATGGATGTTTACCGATTAGATGGTAATGTCAATAATGTTGGAATTGAAGAGTATTATACCAAGAACGGTATAGTAATAATTGAATGGGCTGATTTGATCAAGTCAACTCTTCCGGAAGAAAGATTAGAAATAAAAATAAAAGTAATAGATGAAGATACACGTATTTTAATTGTTAAGCCGATAGGAAAGAAATATGAAGATTTATGTGAGAGTGTTTTATGAGATGTCTTTTTATAGATACTTCTTCTAACTATCTTTCGTTAGCGCTAATATCAAATGGACAAGTTCTAACTAAAAAGGTATGTAAGGCATCTTTAGAACATTCAAAATACGGAATGTTAGGAATTGAAGAAATTTATAAAAAAACATCGCTTAAACCAGATGATATTGATAAAATTTTTATAGTTAATGGGCCTGGATCATGGACTGGGATTAGAATAGGGGTTACTCTTGCTAAAGTTTATGCATGGGCATTACAAAAAGAGATAATCCCTGTTTCTAGTTTAAAAGCATATGCTTTATCTTATTCTGGATATGACTATTATCTTTCTGTTATTGATGCTAGAAGAGGTTATGTCTATGCTGGTATTTATGACCATAAATATGAGGAAATATTATTAGAACAATATATAAGTGTTGATTCTTTAAATCAAAAAATTTCATCATTAAATGGAACTATTTTAACGATAGGAAATATAGATGTAAATTTAGAATGTAAAAGTATAGAACCTGATTTAGATATTCTTAAAATAGTAAAACATTATGACAAAAAAGAGGCTGTTAATCCTCATCTTTTAAAACCAAATTATTTAAAAAGAACCGAAGCAGAAGAAAAAAAAGAGAGCGACATAGAATAATGATAAGGGAGTATAAAAAAGAGGATAAAAAACAGATAGATGATATTGGCCAATTAATTAAATCAGATTATATTTTTAAGGAAAGTGAACAAAGTAAATGCTTAGTATTTGAAGAAAATAATATAGTAGTTGGTTTTATGGTTTATTTACAAACAGAAGATAATGTTGAAATATATGATATAGCGGTAAAAGAAGAATATCAACAAAATGCTATTGGTACTAAGTTGTTAACTTATTTAGAATTAGCAATACAAGCAAGTTGTTCAAAAATAATATTAGAAGTTAGATCAGACAATGAAAAGGCTATATCTTTTTATTTAGGAAAAGGATTTATAAAAAAAGCAGTTAGAAAGAAATATTATCAAGATGGAGAAAACGCTCTTATAATGATAAAAGAATTATGGTGATTAAATGAAAGATATATATATATTAGCAATTGAAACAAGTTGTGATGAAACAAGCGTTAGTATTATTAAGAACGGAACGAATGAAATTGGGACTGTTACATTATCCCAAATGGATATACATAAAGAATATGGAGGAGTTGTCCCTGAAGTAGCAAGTAGAAATCATATTGAAAATATAACCTTAATACTTGAAGAGTTATTTATTAAAACAAACATCTTAATGACTGATATAGATGGTATTGCAGTTACATATGGACCAGGATTAATCGGGTCATTATTAATTGGCGTACAAACCGCTAAAATGTTATCTTTTATATTTAAAAAGCCATTAATTCCTGTTCATCATATAGCGGGGCATATATATGCTAATAAATTAAATGGGGATTTTAATTTTCCTTTAATAGCGTTAGTAGTTAGTGGAGGTCATACCGATTTAATATATATGGAAGAAGAGTATAGGTTTAAAAAAATTGGTGGAACATTAGATGACGCCGTAGGGGAAGCCTATGATAAAGTTGCTAGAGTTTTAGGACTAGGGTATCCGGGAGGACCGGTTATTGACAAGCTAGCTAAACAAGGAGAAACAACTTATAATCTGCCATATCCATTAAATGATAATTCATATAATTTTAGTTTTAGTGGAATAAAAAGTGCGGTTATTAATTTAATAAATAATGAACAACAAAAAGGTAATATTATTAGAAAACAAGATCTTTGTTGTTCTTTTCAAGATAGGATAGTAAATATAATTAGTAAAAAAACAATGAGGGCGGTAAAAAAATATGCTGTTAAACAATTAATTGTAGCTGGTGGAGTAGCGGCAAATCAAGGTTTAAGAGATGAATTGATTAGGTTAGCTAATAAAGAAAAAATAGAGTTATTAATTCCACCATTAAAATATTGTACTGATAATGCAGCCATGATAGGTGCAGCTGGATATTATGCCTATAAAAAAGATATAATTAGTGATTTATCTTTAAATGCAAAGGCTGTTGATTCGTACTATGTATAAAAAGAAAGTTGAGGTATTTTTATGATTAATCAAAAAAAAGGAGCGTTTACTTTAATAGAGTTATTAGTAGTAATAATTATTTTAGGAATTATTGCCGTTTTAGTAATTCCAACTATAGATAAATATTTACAAAATTCCTATAATAGAGCGGCTATGGTTTTGGAGAGATCCGTTCAAGAAGCCACAGAATTATATATGGCTAATAATTCAAGTTTATATCCTGAGTTAAACAATCCAGATTCAGAAATATTTATAAATTTACAAGTTTTAGTTGATAAGGGTTACTTTAAGGCTCCTATAAAAAATCCTTTAACTCATGAGAATTTGACATTAACGGAACAAATTAAAATAACAGTTATCCAAAAAGGAATAATTGAAGTTGAATTTAATCTTGCTACTCCGTAAAGTGAGTTAAGACATGATTATTCAAACGAAAGAACGAGGTTGTATAATGGAACTAGATAAATTAAATAACAAACAAAAAGAAGCTGTTTTTTGCACCGAAGGACCTTTACTAGTGTTGGCGGGCGCTGGTAGTGGAAAAACAAGAGTATTAACCCACAAAATAGCATATTTAATAGATAGGAAGAACGTTAACCCTTTTTCCATCTTAGCAATTACTTTTACTAATAAAGCTGCTAAGGAAATGAAAGAACGGGTTTTTTCATTGATAGGTGAAAGAGCTCGTGATATTCAAATATCTACCTACCATTCATTTGGCTATAAAATAATCAGAGAAAATTATTGGTTGTTAAAGTTGGATAAAAATTTTAATATTATGGATGAATCAGACAGTATTACTTTAATAAAAAAAATATTAAAAGATTTAAATTTAGATCCTAATCATTATAGTCCTAAGGGAATTAAAAATATTATAAGTAATAACAAAAACGAATTAATTACTTCTTCTCAATACATAAAATATGCTAATACAGAATGGGATAAGATAGTTCTTAAAGTTTATCAAAAATATCAAGAAACCCTTCTTAAAAATAATGCGGTTGATTTTGATGATTTATTGATGATGCCTATTCTTTTATTTAAAGACAATAAGGAAGTTCTGAAGAAGTATCAAGAAAAGTATCAATATATATTAGTAGATGAATATCAAGATACTAATGAGGCTCAGTATACTTTAACCAAGTTAATAGGCTCTAAATATAAAAATGTATGTGTTGTTGGAGATGGCGATCAATGTATTTATTCTTGGCGTGGTGCTAATTATCGCAATATCCTTAATTTTGAAAAAGACTTTTCTAATGCTAAAGTAATTTTATTAGAAAAAAATTATCGTTCAACTAAAAACATTTTAGATGTAGCTAATAATGTAATTAAAAATAATAGCAAACGAAAAGATAAAAATCTCGTTACAGATAATGTTTTAGGGAGTAAAATAAAATATTTTCAAGCTTTAGATGAAAAAGATGAAAGTAATTATATTGCCGGGGAAATAAAAAAAATATCTAATAAAAGCATATCATATGATGATATTGCTGTATTATATCGAACTAATGCTCAATCACGGGCTATAGAAGAATCGTTTATGGTGGAAAAAATACCGTATAAAGTAATAGGATCTTTTTCATTTTATAATCGTAAGGAAATAAAAGATTTAGTAGCGTATTTAAAATTAATATATAATGAAAAAGATGATATAGCGTTATTAAGATGTATCAATAATCCTAAAAGAGGTATTGGCGCTAAAAAAATAGCTAATCTAATGGAAAAAGCTGAGCAAAATCAAAAAAGCATATATGATGTTATCGAATCCAATCCAGAATTAGAGTTTAAAGAAATTATTGAAACTTTAAAGGAAATATATGCAAAGAATAGTTTAACGGAATTAATAGAGGCGGTTTTAGAAAAAACCGGCTTAATAACCGGATTAGAAAATGAAAGAACTTTAGAAGCTGATATAAGATTAGAAAATTTAAGGGAATTTAAATCGATAACAAAAGCTTTTGAAGAAAAAAACGGCATAATATCGTTAGAGGAATTTTTAATGGAATTAAGTTTAGTTAGTAATAGCGAAGAGCTAAAAGAAGAAAATGACAAGGTGTCACTAATGACTATGCATGCTGCGAAAGGCTTAGAGTTTAAAGTTGTCTTTATAACCGGATTAGAAGAAGGGATAACGCCCCATATAAATGCAATGGACTTAAGCGAAGATTTAGAAGAAGAAAGGCGATTATTCTACGTAGGAATTACAAGAGCGAAAGAATTATTATATTTGTTAAATACGAAAACCAGATTATTGTTTGGTGATAGAAGATCAAATATAGAAAGTCGCTTTATATCTGAAGTGGGCGAAGATTTTATTGAAAAAGAAATAGCTTCAAAAACCTTTGATAATGATAATTTGTTTTATGATAATGTCGATTTTAATATTGGAGAAGTTATAAATCACGAAAAATTTGGTGAAGGAATTATTCAAGAATACGACGACAAATTTATAACTGTTTCTTTCTCATACCCATATATGACAAAGAAACTTATGAAAAATCATAAAAGTATAATTAAACTAGGAAAAAATTAATATATATGGTTCTAGTTATATGAAGGAAAATTATGGAATAGCTTTATTTGACAAACAATAAGATAGTTATGGTATACTAATTGAGTAAGAGATGAAGAATTTTAATTAAATAGTAACTCTTATAAATTTTAATATTGTTATGAAAGTAAAAGTAGTAGAAAAGAGGTAAGATTATGAAAAAAATAAAAAAAGCAGTTATTCCAGTAGCAGGATTAGGAACAAGATTTTTGCCCGCTACAAAGGTAGTACCAAAGGAAATGTTACCAATAGTTGATAAGCCAACTTTACAATGTATAATTGAAGAAGCTGTTTCGTCTGGAATAGAGGAAATAATGTTAATAACAAGTCCCTATAAAAAGACAATTGAAGATCACTTTGATATTTCATATGAATTAGAAAATAGATTAGAAAAGAGTAATAAATTAGAAGAATTAAAAATAGTTAGGGGAATTTCTAAATTGGCTAAACTTTATTATGTAAGACAAGGAGAACCCTTAGGAAGTGGTCATGCGATAAATTTAGCTAAATCCTTTGTTGGTGATGAACCATTTGCAGTAATGTATGGAGATGACTTAATGTTTTATGATAAGGATAAACCAGTTTTAAAACAATTAATTGATGTTTATGAAAAACATGATTGTAATGTTATTGGTGTTCAAGAGGTTGAGGAAAGTAATGTTCATAAATATGGAATTATAAAATATGATGATGAGGTAAGTGGAAAAATTGAAACTATTGTTGAAAAACCTACCAAAGAAGAAGCTCCTTCTTTAAGTGCTGGATTAGGTAGATATATTATTAAACCTGAGATATTTAATGTTTTAGATACTCTAAAAAAAGGTGTTGGCAATGAATATCAGTTTACCGACGCAATGAAAGAGTTGATGAAAAAAGATATTTTTTATGCATGTAAATTTGATGGCATATATTGTGATACAGGTAATAAAACAGGTTATTTAGAAGCTAACATTCGTTATGCTTTAAATAGAAAAGATTTAAGAGAAGACGTTATTAATATAATTAAAAAACTGATTGACTAATCAGTTTTTTAGTAGAATGTCACATCTTTTACCAAAATATTATATACATCTAAACCGGTTGATGAAGAGTCAAGTAAGTTAGCAATAAAAGCGTTTCTTAGACCCCTTCCTTCTTTAGTATCTAAAAAGAATTCATCTTTTAAACTAGGTTTAAAATGTTTCCATGCATAATACAAAAAAATAAATTTGGGAATAATACGGCTAAAAATAGCATAATAATCATAGTTATTCAGTTCAGCGGTCATTAAATCTAACTCTTTACTTTGTTTAATTTTATCCTTGTTTTCATATAGAGAAAGCAATATGGCGATAGAAGAAGAAATAAGAACATAAGTAGAGCCAATTTTTAAATTGACTTCTCTGAGGGCTTCTTCTTTTTTTTGTTCCTTATTCACCTTTTCATCAACTCTATTCTTCTTTATTATTTTATGAACTAAAATTAATTTTACATACAAATAAAGACTATAAAATGATATAATATACGTAATAAACGTAATAATATACTTAGGAGTGATGATATGGATATAAAGCAAAGAATTGATCAATTGGTTGAAAAACTTAATAAATGGAATTATGAATATCATACTCTAGACAATCCTAGCGTATCAGATCAAGAATATGATAATCATATTAGGGAACTAGAAAAATTAGAAGGAAAATATCCTCAATATATTAGAGAAGACTCTCCAACTAAAAGAATTGGTGGTTTAGTATTAGATAAATTTCAAAAAGTAATTCATAATATTCCTCTCTTTAGTTTAAGTAATGTATTTAATGAAACTGAAATTAATTCCTTTGATGAAAGAATTAAGAAGGAGAATATTGTTCCAGATTACATATGCGAACCCAAAATAGATGGTTTGGCAGTAGCATTAACATATGAAAAAGGGTTGTTAGTTAGAGCGGCAACTCGTGGAGATGGGACGGTAGGCGAAGACATTACTAATAATGTTAAAACAATTAGAAGTATTCCTTTAAAATTAAAAGAGGAAGTCAACATAGATGTTCGTGGCGAAATATTTATGACTAATGAAAGCCTTATTAAAATAAATAAAGAACGAGAAAAGGCTGGTTTAAATTCACTTAAAAACACCCGTAATGCGGCTGCAGGCAGTGTGAGAAATTTAGATCCTAGGGTTACTGCTTCTCGTAAACTTGATGCTTTTTTTTATCATATTCCTAATCCATTAGATTATAATATTAATTCTCATTATGATGCCCTAAAATATATTAGCGAACTAGGATTTAAGGTTAATCCCTATATAAAATTATTATCTGATATTAATGAAGTTAATAAATATATATCTGAGTGGCGAAATAAGAGAAATGATTTAGCCTATGAAATAGATGGAATTGTTATTAAGTTAAATAATATAAAAGATCAATTAATTCTTGGATTCACATCCAGATATCCAAGATGGGCTACAGCATATAAATTTCCGGCCGAGGAAGTTAATACTAAACTAAAAAATATCATTTTTACGGTAGGTCGAACAGGTCAAGTCACACCTAACGCTATAGTTGAACCAGTTATTATACAAGGTTCAACCGTCAGTAGAGCCACCCTGCATAATGAAAAAAACATACTAAATAAGGATATAAGAATTGGTGATGATGTTTTAATAAGAAAAGCAGGAGATGTTATTCCAGAAATCGTAAAAGTGAATAAAAATCGTCGCGATGGAAAAGAAAAAAAATTTATAATGATTTCGCAATGTCCTGTCTGCGGCTCCAAATTAGAAAAAGTTAATAGTGAAATTGATTATTTTTGTGTTAATAAAAATTGTGAAGCAAGGAAAATAGAAAATCTTATTCATTTTGTAAGTCGCGATGCTATGAATATTGAAGGTTTAGGAGAACGGATAATAGAAGATTTTTATAATTTGAATCACATTAAAAATATTCCTGATATATATAAATTAAATGTATATAAAAAGGAATTAATAGATTTAGAAGGTTTTGGCGAAAAAAGCATCAACAACCTATTAGAAAGTATTGAAGTTAGTAAAAAAAATTCTTTAGAAAAACTTATTTTTGGTTTAGGAATAAAACAAGTTGGAGTGAAAACAGCTAAACTTCTTGCTCAAAAGTATTTGACGATAGATGCTTTAATGAAGGCTACTTTTGAAGATTTAAAGAACCTTAAGGATGTCGGTCCCATTATATCCGAAAATATAATAAAATATTTTTTTACTCCTGAAAACCAATCTGTAATAACTGAATTAAAGGAATTAAATATTAATACTAATTATTTAGGAAAAATCAAATTCGAACTAGAAAACAAAAAAATGTATAACAAAAAAATGGTTATAACAGGTACTTTAAATAAATCTAGAGACGAGATAAAAGAACTATTAGAAGATTTAGGGGCTCAAGTTACTAATAGTGTCACTGCCCAAACAGATGTATTGATAGTAGGAGAAAACCCTGGTAGTAAGTATCAGAAAGCGCTAGAATTAGGAATTGAAACATGGAATGAAGAAATATTTAACAAAAACATAAATTAAATACAGTTTATAACAAAAAAAGACAATTTTTTCACTTTTCTTCTCTAAAATAGAGGATTATATATTTTTTTACAAGAAAAATATATTAGACCAATTAGGAGGGGGTGAAATAAATGACGTCATATGAAATTTCAGAACAAACATTAGCTATTGTACCAATTGATAATTATCGTTCCAAAGTTGTAGAAAAAGACAACACCTTAATTGTTAATAAAACACCTATGGAGATAATCGAAAGTAGCTGTCAATTTTTTGGTAGTTCTTATTCTGGCAGACATATGGGAACTAAAAAATTAATAGGTGTTTCTCATAAATCGCCAATTATCGTTGAAGAAAGTAAAGAAATAATCTTTTTTCCAACTAACTCACCAAGATTATACGATTGTTGTTGGGTTGCATTAAAAAACATTGACGAATATAAAAAAATTGAAAATTCATCATTGGTAGTTTTTAATACGGGATATTTATTAGAACTAAACATTTCTTTTGGTTCTTTAGATAACCAAGTTTTAAGAGCTACAAGATTGGAATCGGTATTAAGAACGAGAAAAAGTATTTGACAATTAATTTTATTCCTATAAAAAAACTACGATAACACCAAATTATCATAGTTTTTTTTATTTTTATTTAAGTTCTTTTACTTTTTCATTATTAATGATAATGCTTTTAATGTTCTTGTTACTTTAATATATATTCTTTTGGTGCTTTTTAATAGATATTATACTATCATAAACAAGAAAACCTATAGGGAACAACTTTTTTATCATAAATGAATTAAATAATTCAAAAAAATCATACTAATATTAGAAGTTTTATGTTTAAAGAAGCATATCGATAAAATTGTTGTTTTTTATGGGGGATGAAAAATGAAAAAAAAAGGTTTTACGTTAGTAGAATTATTAGCGGTAATAGTAATATTAACTATTATATTAGCCATTACTATAGCGGCATTTAGTGGTATAATTAAGAACGCGCGAATAAACGCCTTTGAAAGTGATGCTAAATTATTTATTAAAGCGATAGATTATGAAAAGTTAAGCAATCCTGATTTAGATGTAAAATCTATAAATGTGGATAATGTAACAGAGAAAATAAAATTACCTGCCATAAATTATAAAAAAATTGATATATATCAAGATACTGAAGAGATATTAAATATTGTGATATTAGGACAAAACAAATGGGAAGGTTTAATAGCCTATGGAATATATAGAAATATAATAGTTAAAGAAGTTAATTCTGTATATGGACCTAAAAATGTCGAATTAACTGTAATCTCAGTATCATCAAATCAAATTGAAGTAGTAGCAAACGCTGAAGATGAAGAATTTGATATTATTGGTTATCAATTTAGTAATGATGATGGTGTAACATGGAGCGACTATCAAGCAAGTAACGCCTATATATTTGATAATTTAATCACGGGAACCTATTATTTACGCGTGAAAGTTAAAAATAGAGTCGAAAGGGAAACAATAAGCGATAGAGTCATTCAAGATACAACAGCTATAGCGGTCCCTCTTTATAGCGTAAGTCCAGCTGGTTGGGCTCAAAATAAAACGGTCACCATAAACTATCAAACAACTAGTTATACCAAACAATATTCAATCGATGGTGTTAGTACGTGGACAACGTCAAGTACTCAAACGCAAGATATAGTCTTTAATAATAACGGGAATATTATAGCTAGAGTAACAGACGGAGTTAACGTGGTAGGAGCAAGTGTTTTTAATATAACAGGGATAGATAATACCCCTCCAATATTGGCAACCGCAACGATAGGGACAATATCGACTGGTTCTCTGCAAGTAGTTGGTTATGGAGAAGATGAAGATAGTGGTATAGTCCAATATGCGTTTAGTAGTGATAATGGTTCAACTTGGACATCACCACAAGGGAGTAATACCTATAATTTTACAGGCTTAACTAATGGAACCTATAACTTTATGGTTAGAGTAATTGATGGTGTGGGATTAACCTTAGATAGTGCGGTGGTAAACCAAACGTTAGCAAGCCCTAATCAACCAGGTACGTTTAGTTATCCAACTAGTGATATTGAAAAAGGAGCAACCATAACAGTAAATTGGGGAGAAGCCTCATCATGGGGAACTCCTAATACTGATCGTAATTATCGATTAGAAGTTCAATATAATGGTGGATCTTGGACTTTAGTAACTAATACCGGAGAGACATCGCAACATGATCATACGGTATCAACAACGCATAATACAATCAGATATCGAGTAAGAGGTGAAAATACTTTTGGGAACTCTGATTGGCGATATTCTAGTACTATAAATTTAATTGATTTATTTACTTCGGGAACTTTTACTAATTGTGGTCAAACGGGTCATACTGGGCCTACCCAAACTCAGTGTAATAATACCTATGTAGGAACAGAACTTGATGGAGAAGTTACTTTAACAAGTGGTATTCAATATTGGACTGTACCTGTAACTGGAACCTATCAAATAGAAGCGTGGGGAGCTCAAGGTGGTGGAACAGCTGGTGGATTAGGAGCCAGAATAAGAGGAGACGTTAACCTAACAGCTGGTCAAGTATTAAAAATAATGGTAGGTCAACAAGGAGGAGTAACAACAGGTACTAATCGACAAGCGATAAGTGGCGGCGGCGG
>SKGN01000053.1 GCA_007117415.1 Bacilli bacterium
GATGGAATTTACGAATATCGAAATAATGCCTATTATTTTGGGGGTAGTAATCCTCATAATTGGGTTATATTTGGTGATTCGTCCCAAGAAAATAATAATCCAATATTATGGCGAGTTTTAAAATACGATAATGAAGGAATAAGAATAATATATGAAGGGGTTAAAAATAATAATGAAATACCTATTCAAAATGGCAGAATTATTATTGATGGTTCCACTACTGCCCCTTGGGATTCAGGTAATACTAATCATTGGGAAAAACCAGCTACTTTAAAACCATTATTAACTATTTGGTATAATAATTTAGATGCTTTTGATAAAAATAATTTTGTTAATCCAATTAAATGGTGTGTAGGAAGAATAGATGATCAATATGTTGACCTTTATCACTTTTTAGATCAAGAGTGTGCTGATAAAGGACCTATTAAGGGGTTGACCAGTAGTACCTCACCAATAGGCTTAATTAGGTTAAGCGATTATATTTTTACCTCTACCGAAGAGTCTTGCTTAGAGGGTAATATATTTGATTGTAAAAATGATAACTTTTTATATAAAATAGAATATAATTGGTGGTCACTTAATGCGGTAGAGGGATCTATTCATAGTTTGTGGATAATTGATTCTAGTGGTAACTTTGTTTCTTCTATTGCTAATAATGAGACGGTTTCAGTTAGACCAATTATTAATTTAAGGTGGGACGTTTTATATGCCGGGGGAGATGGCACTTTAAATAATCCATACCAAATAAAATAGCATAATTTAGAGTTTATCTTTTTCTTTTCTTTTGTTATAATACTAGTGTTATAAATGAGGTGATAACATGAGAAAACCTAATTTAAGGGATGCTAGAAAAAGAACTAAAGAAGAAGTTAAAATAATTTCTGATGCTTATATAATACCTGATGGTATAGAGAGTATGGGAAAAGGTAAAAAGTATTATCTTAGAACGTATGGCTGTCAAATGAATTTAAGGGATAGTGAAACGATTAGAGCTATCTTAGAAGATTTAGGATATGAAAAAGAAGAGGATTATTTAAAAGCAGATATGGTCTTGCTTAATACTTGTGCTATTAGGGAAAATGCTCATAATAAAGTTTTTGGAATGTTGGGAAGATTTAAAAACCTAAAAAAACAAAAACCTAATTTGATTATTGGCTTATGTGGGTGTATGCCTCAAGAAGAAGTAGTAATTGATGAGATAATTAATAAATATCCATGGCTTGATTTTGTTTTTGGTACCCATAATATTCATGCATTACCTCAAATTCTATTAGAATACATAACTCAAAAACAGCTCACTATTGATGTTTTTAGTAATGAAGGAAATATATATGAAAATATCCCCGTAAAACGAGACAGTAAATATAAAGCTTGGATTAATATAATGTATGGATGTGATAAATTTTGTACTTATTGCATCGTTCCTTATACAAGAGGAAAACAAAGAAGTAGAAAAAAAGAAGACATTATTAACGAAATAAAAGCATTAGTAAAAGATAATTATCAAGAAGTAACTTTATTAGGACAAAACGTTAATGCTTATGGTAAAGATAAAGCGGGCAATAATTATTATTTAGAAAATCTATTACAGGATATAAGTCAAACGGGGATTAATCGGGTTAGATTTATTACTAGTCATCCTTGGGATTTTACGGATGATTTAATCAGAGTAATTAAAGAAAACAAAAATATTATGCCTCATCTTCATTTTCCTGTTCAATCGGGTAGCAACAAAATATTAAAATTGATGGGCAGAAGATATACTAACGAAGATTATATAAATTTATATAAAAAAATAAAAAAAGAAATACCTAATATGGTTATTACGACGGATATAATTGTGGGATTTCCTAATGAGACCAAAGAAGATTTTGATAAAACCATCGATTTAGTTAATCAATGTCAGTTTGATGGAGCTTTTACTTTTATATATTCTAAAAGAGAAGGAACTCCAGCAGCGAAAATAAAAGATACGGTTACTACGGAAGAGAAACGTAATCGCTTAAGAGAACTGAATAAACTAATTAATAAGTATATGTTAGAGTCTAATAAAAGATTAGTTTTTAAAACAGTCGAAGTATTAATTGAAGGATTCAGCGAAAATAATAAGGAGTTATTAATGGGATATACTAATACTTTTAAATTAGTTAATATTAAAGGACATAAAGATAATATCGGTAAGATTGTTTTAGTTAAAATAACGGAGGCTAAAACATGGAGTTTAAATGGAGAAATAATTGATGAAAAAGAGCAAGATTAAAGTAGATGAACTAGTAGATGTTATCAATAATTCCAAGCTTTATCAAGAATATAAAGCTATATTAGAAGAAGTAGAGAAAAGCAAGGTGATAAACCAATTGGTGACAGAAATTAAAGCCTTACAAAAAAAAGCCGTCAATGAAGAATATCATCAAGATCATCTTAATTTAGCTATAACTGAAGCCATAATTGATCATAAATTAAAAGAATTATATAATATATCTTTATATAAGGAGTATATTGAAAAGTCCACTAATTTAAATAATCTCATCAAAAAAACAACTAATCACTTTCAAAATTATTTTAATGACATATAAAAATAAGACCTAAACGGTCTTATTTTGCTAATTCATAAATATTAAGGTTAAATTGATGATCATCAGTACTATGCTTCATTAATTCGTTAGTATCAATAAGGAAGAAGGTATGAAGTAGTATTGTTTGTTCGTCATCAGTTATGGGGGTATTCCAAGTTAAATCTAAATGTAGCCACTTATTATCAATAAAAATTAAATTCCACACATGTTTATTAGTAGCTATTTTCATATTAGGGATATTTAATTTTTCTAAAAACAAAGCCATAACATCTGTATAACCACTACATACTGCATATCCTTCAAATAATGGTCCATAGGCAATATTAGAGCGATAGGTATTATCGTTTATATCATCTATTTTAAGAGTGTCATATTTTGAATTCATAATTAAATAATCATGAATTTTTTTGATTGATTTAGACGTATTATCGGTTACTATTCCTGCTATATTTAATATTATGTCAATTTCCTTATCAATTTTTTTAATCATTGTATCGGTATAATTTCTTTTTATTTCAATTGTAATTTTACCATTGTTATAATAAGTAGTATATAAATTACTATAGCTATTATAAGGATGAACAAAACTGTTTAAATGAGACAAACGATAATTATCGCTTGAAATATTTTTGACATCATCAATACAGTCAGTATATTCATCACCACAATAAAAAGTAAATGTATCCCAACCTGAATTAATAATCGTATAATAAATATTTAATAATTCTTGTTTATTATCAGGGATAAATTTATCAGTATTTTGAACATATTTAACTTTAATATCTTTTTTATATTCATTATCTTCAGGTATAATTATTTCCTTTTTCATATCTTTTATTAACTCATTTATATTAAATAAATTATGTTGATAAATATATATACTCCCTAAAATAATGATAATAATACTGATTAAATTTTTTATCATGTAATCACCATTAATAGTGTATCATAATTTTATTAAAAATATATATCTTTTTTTAAAATAAAAACAAAGTTATTAAATTTAACTTTGTTTTGTCGTTTTTTTCGCCAATTGTGATTTTTTTCTAGCAGCATGATTTTTTTTAATAATATTTTTTTTAAGCGCTTTATCGATAGCTCTAAAAGCTTTTTTTAAAGCTGAATCTTCATTTGATTGTTCAACATTTTTTATTGCTGTCTTCATCGTACTTTTTACTTTTTGATTTTCTTCTTTTTTTCGATTATTTGTAGCAACGCGTTTTTTTGCACTTTTAATGTTTGGCATTCCTTCACCTCCATAACACGATAAACCAATTTTAACAAAAGTAATCTTAAAAAGCAATATTTTTTAACAAATATGTTAAGAATAAGGTAATAGAAGGGATGATTAGATGCAAAAAGATATTGATTTATCCAAATATCAAGTTCGAACTGATTTAGCTATTGAAGCTTTAGCCGAACAAAAAGTAAAAAATGGTGTTATTTCCAAAGTTGAGGAAGTAGATAAGATAAAAATAACGACCGTTGAGGTATTAGAAGCAGGGATTAAGTTAATTAATAAGAAAAAAGGCAAATATATAACGATTGAATTTGATAATATTGAGGATCATGATCATAATGAATTAATTAAAGAATTATTTTCTGCCGAATTAAAAACCTTAATTAAACATTTAAAAATAAAAGAAAATGATACTTGTTTAATTGTCGGTCTTGGCAATAATAATTCTACTCCAGATTCGCTAGGACCCTTAGTAATTGATAAAATAGTAGTAACAAAACATTTGTTTAATCTGTCAGTTGTTGATAAGGGTTTTAGATGTGTAAGTGCTTTTTCCCCAGGTGTAATGGGTCAAACAGGTATTGAAACTAGTGAAGTTATTTTTGGAGTAGTTGAAAAAGTAAAACCTGATTTTGTTATTATTATTGATGCTTTAGCCTCTAATTCTTTAGAGAGAATTAATAAAACCATTCAAATGACTGATACGGGTATTCATCCCGGGAGTGGAGTTGGTAATTCTAGAAAGGAAATAAGTGCTGATATTTTAAATGTTCCTGTTATCGCTATTGGAGTGCCAACGGTTGTCGATGCGGTTACGATTGTTAGTGACACTATTAATTATATGATTAAAAAATTTGCTTATAACAAAGAAAATATTAATAATCCTATTAATAAGTTAGTACCAACTGATAAAATTGATTATGCTAATCAAAAATTAGAACAACCATTATCAAATGTAGATAAACAAAATTTAATGGGCATAATAGGAACTTTATCAGAGGAAGAAAGAAGACAATTAGTGCATGAAGTTTTATCACCTATTGGTTATAATTTAATGGTAACGCCTAAAGAAGTAGACTTTTTAATTGAAAAATTAAGTGAGGTTTTAGCCGGTGGGATTAATAATGCCTTGCATCGACAAATTAATCATTCATAACTTAATATAATATTCATAAATTATAAAAGGGAGAAATAATTTATGAGAAAAAGATTAAGAAGACCCCCAAAAAAGGTTTCTTTTAAAAAAACAAAATATATTTTGTTTTTATTACTTGTTTATTTTTCTTATAGTTTTACTTATTCATATTTAATTAATAAAAATATAAAAGTTGATAACGAATCATTCTTAAAATTATTATTATCAGAAGGTAATCATAACGTTATTCATCAATATAAACCAAAAAAAATTGTTAATGAAATAGTATCTTTTCTTACTAATATAGACTTAAATAAACCAGCAACTATTTTAGGCATGAATTTATTTGATAGAGAATTGTTAGCCGCTAATATGGAGATAAAAGAAGAACATAATGATGAATATGATCCTTATGAATTAGAAAAAGTCACTGAATATATAAAAGACCCTAACCCTAGTGTTGTTAACAATCCTAAAGTTTATATTTATAATTCTCATCAATTAGAACACTATAATCCGGAGCATTTAGAAATTTATAATATAAAACCAAATGTAATGATGGCTTCTTATATGTTAAAAGAAAAACTAAATAATTTAGGCATTCCTACTATTGTTGAAGAGGCTAATTTAATTGAATTTATGAGAATAAATAATTGGCGACATGTTGATTCGTATAAAGCTTCAAGAATTTTTATTTTGGATGCTAAAAATAAATATGATGAATTAGAATATTATATTGATATCCACCGCGATTCCGTTAGGAAAAACATTAGTACTACGACTATTAACAATAAAAAATATGCGAGAACATTATTTGTAGTTGGATTAGATAATCCTCATTATCAAGCTAATTTAAAAATGGCTGAAGATATTGATAAATTAATAAAACAAAAATATCCTGGTTTAAGTAGAGGAGTATATAAAAAGCAAGGTAGAGGCGTTGATGGTGTGTATAATCAGGATATATCGCCTAAAATGATTTTATTAGAAGTTGGCGGAGTAGATAATAATATTGAGGAAGTATTAAACACAATTGAGGCTTTTTCTAAAATTTTCTATGAATATGTGAATAGCGAATGACAGCGGGAGGAAAAATATTTCGTTTTATATTGATAAGTCTATTTATTAT
Organism: Bacilli bacterium; assembly: GCA_007117415.1. Classification (GTDB taxonomy): domain Bacteria; phylum Bacillota_I; class Bacilli_A; order RF39; family UBA660; genus SKGN01. The sequence goes on from SKGN01000053.1 coordinate 6,081, forward strand.
CTTTGTAACCCTTTACTTATCACAGGCTACTGGATATTATGATTATCAACAACATAAAAAGGTTCAATTAACAGAAGAAAAAATAAAACAATTTGAAGAAGATGTTAAAGAAGGAAAAAAAATAGACATAGAAAATTATTTAGAAACAAAAGAATATAATTACCGTAATGGAATATCTCAAATGGGACTAAAGTTATCTAGAAATGTATCTAATTATGTTAAAAGCAGTGTAGATAGTGTTTTTCGTTTTTTAGAAAAAATGTTAACTGATTAAAAAGATAACTCCTTTAATTTGAGTTATTTTTTATAAATAAAACATACCGTATTAATCAAGATTATGATATAATCCTAATAAGGTGATGGACATGAAGCGAGAAAACATAAGAAATTTTTGTATTATAGCCCATATTGATCATGGTAAAAGTACTTTAGCTGATCGTATTTTAGAACAAACGGGGACTATAGCTCAAAGAGAAATGAAAACGCAACTATTAGATTCAATGGATCTTGAACGAGAGCGTGGAATTACGATAAAACTTAATGCTGTTCAGTTAAAGTATAAGAATAAAGATGAAGAATATATATTACATTTAATTGATACGCCTGGTCATGTTGATTTTACCTATGAAGTATCGAGAAGCTTAGCAGCTTGTGAAGGGGCTATTTTAGTTATTGATGCAGCTCAAGGAATAGAAGCGCAGACACTTGCCAATGTTTATTTAGCAATGGAAAATAACTTGACCATTATTCCTATCATTAATAAGATCGATTTACCTAATGCTGACCCTGATAAAGTTAAAAGAGAAGTGATTGAAACATTAGGTTTTAAAGAAGAAGAAATTATTTTAGTAAGTGCTAAAACAGGGCTTGGAATAGATGTATTATTAAAAAGAATTATCGACTTTATTCCCGCTCCTAGCGGAAAAAAGGATGAACCATTAAAAGCCTTAATCTTTGATAGTGTTTTTGATTCTTACCGGGGGGTTATTATTTTAACTAGAATTGTAGATGGAGAAGTAAAATTAGGTGATGAAATTAAATTTTTAAACACTGGTAAAATATATGAGGTTACTGAATTAGGTATTAATACCCCTAAGGAAATAAAAAAACAAAGCTTAGAAGCAGGCGAAGTAGGCTGGTTAAGTGCTAGTGTTAAAAATATTAATGATGTAAAAGTAGGCGATACTATTACCTTAAATAATAATCCTTGCAAATCATCGCTCTCAGGTTATAAACCGCTGAATCCGATGGTTTTTTGTGGTTTGTATCCTATTGATTCATCAAAATATACGGAATTAAGAGAAGCTCTTGAAAAATTAAAATTAAATGATGCCTCTCTTCATTTCGAACCTGAAACGTCGCAAGCGTTAGGCTTTGGTTTTAGATGTGGTTTTTTAGGTTTATTACATATGGAAATAATTCAAGAACGCATTGAACGAGAATTTAAAATAGATTTAATTGCAACATCTCCAAGTGTAATATATGAGATATATTTAACTAATGGTAATAAAATGACGATTGATAATCCAACTAAATTTCCCGAAAGACAAAAGATTCAAGATATAAAAGAGCCATATATTAAAACCAATATTTTAGTGCCATCTCAATTTATTGGTTCTGTGATGGAATTATGTCAAGATAAAAGAGGAATATATATTAACATGGAATATATTGATCAAACAAGAGTTAATATTCATTATGAAATACCTTTATCAGAAATCGTATATGATTTTTTTAATCGTTTGAAATCTTCTACTAAAGGTTATGCTTCGTTTGATTATGAAGTAATAGGATATAAAACAAGTGATTTAGTTAAAATGGATATTTTAATTAACAATGAGGTCGTAGATGCTTTAAGTGTCATAGTTCATAAATCTTTTGCTCAAAAAAGAGGACAAGTTATAACTGAAAATTTAAAAGAAATAATTCCAAGACAACAGTTTGAAATACCTATTCAGGCTGTTATTGGGTCAAAAGTAATATCAAGAGAAACCATTAAAGCTATGCGTAAAAATGTGTTAGCTAAGTGTTATGGTGGGGATGTTTCGCGTAAACGAAAATTGTTAGAAAAACAAAAAGAAGGTAAAAAGAGAATGAAAATGGTTGGCAGTGTCGAAATACCACAGGAAGCTTTTTTATCAGTCCTAAAAGTTAATGATTAAAATCTAGGGGGTAAATGATGATTAATCAAGCAAATATAATAAAAAAGGAAGAAATTAATTTAGATAATTATATTAATTATTCTTTGAATGATATTAATCAAATAAATGATAATAAAATAAAAATAGAAATTTTAAAAGTATATCAAGCGGAATTAAAATATATTAAAAAATATACGGAATTAGACCCTAAACAAACATTAATAGAAATGCAGCGCGAGGTAGAACATATATTAAATAAGCAAATAGAAAATGATTATCAGAATATTAGTCAGTTGATTTGGCCAGGCGCTAAAGTATATGTATATCCAAGTATTAGAGTTTTTAAAACGAGAAAGACAAGGTTATGTCATATGTGTAGCAGACGCATTTTAAAAGGAAAAAGGTATGAAATATATCGTCCTTTACTTTATAATTTCAATCTAAAAAAGGCCTATATTATGGAACCTAATATAGTTGTAAGTTATTCTTGTAGACATTATCTGCCAACTAATATTCAAGAGATAGAGCAGATTCAATTAGGTATTAATAGTAGTTATAACTTTTTAAATGAAGATAATCCCTATAAAGTAGAGACTGGAATAGATGAAATAGATTTTCAAGAATTCCATTATAATGTAGGCGGTGATTTTCGTTTTATTCCTTTAAGAAAAGCTAAAGAAAAGACTAAAACCTAAAAAAGAGAATTTAAGTTCTCTTTTTTTAGTATATATTAAATTATACTCTCATATATTTAATTGAATATGAAAGGAGTATTATGATGAAACAAGTTATACCTTTTAAAAAAGATTTGTTTTTTAAAACTAGAATTAGTGAGGTAACTAGCATTTCTTTAGAACACAATTTATCATTTGATTCAGTAGATCATATAACAGGAGAGTTTATTATTAATGGTGATTACAAAATAACTGATGTAAGCGTTAATCGTGAAAACTTTTTATTTAGTATCCCTTTTGATATTAATTTGGATTCTAAATATGATCTAAAGAACGCGGCTGTCGATATTAATGATTTTTACTATGAAATTATTAACAATGAGGTGTTAAGAGTAAATATTGAAGTTTTAATAGAAGGAATAGAAATAATTACTGAACCACAAGAAGAGTTAGCAGAAGATTTAATTAAAGAAGTAGATGAATTAGAAGAGGAACTAGAACTTATCAGAGAAGATACCACTAATGATGTTACTGAAGAAATGGAAGAAGAACGAAATAACAGCGTTTTTCAAGAAATAGAAACCCCTCCAGTGGCTGTATCAAAACCAGTTATTAATGAAGAAAAAATTAAATCATTGTTTGATTCGTTTGATGATAAAGATGAAACTTTTTCCACGTATCATGTATATATAGTAAGAAAAGACGATACGATTGATTCCATAGCGGCTAGATATAGTATTACTAAAGAAGAATTATCATTATATAATAATATTGAAGAATTAAAAATAGGAGAAAAAATAATCGTTCCCGCTAACCAAAATGAATAATATAAAAAAAATAATTAAGAAATATAATCTTGTTCCCCATCGTTATACTATTAAAAATAAAGTTACTATTGTTAACACTGAAGAAAAAAGTTTAGTTATAAAAGAAGCCAGTAATACTGATATAAATTATTTATATCAGTATTTAAAATCACGTAATTTTGAATATTTTCCTAAATTGTTAGATCGTGAGGGACGCTATAATGTATACGAGTTTGTTGAAGAGGTAAAAACACCAAACGAGCAAAAAGCAACCGATATCATTCATTTATTAAGTTTATTGCATAATAAAACTACTTATTATAAAGAAATAGATTTAGATGAATATAAAATCATATATGAAAGTACTATTGATAAGTTAGAGTATCTTTATAATTATTATAATGATATTATTACTGTAATTGAGGGTAACATTTATATGAGTCCTAGTGAATATTTATTAGCTAGAAATATTTCTAAATTATATGAAGCGCTTTCTTTTGGTAGAAGAGAAATAGATCTATGGTATGATTTAATTAAAGAAAAACAAAAAATGCGAATAGTTACTATTCATAATAATATAGATGTAGATCATCTTCTTAGAAATAATAATTTATATTTAGTAAGTTGGGATAAGGCAACTAGAGATTCCCCCATTTATGATTTTTATATATTTTATAAAAAAAAGGCCTTAGATTATGATTTCACTGAATTATTGAAACTTTACGAATCAAAATATCCTCTACTTGATGATGAACGAAAATTATTGTTTATTTTATTAGCAATGCCTGAAAGAATAGATTTTAATAATAATGAATATAATAATTGTAAAAACATAAGAAAAGCAGTTGAATATATATATAAAACGGAACAATTAATCAAACCATATTATACGATACAAAACAAAAAATAAAACAATCATTTCACAAAACAAAATAAATATATTAGCGTGGGTTAAAATTATTAAGGTAATAATAAATTGATATACTATCGCTATACTTAGAATAACGGCAATCATAATAAGTTTGCCTTTTTCTTTAGGAAAAAAATCAAATAATTTAAACATAACAATCACCTATAATAAGTTATTCAAAAATAAAAAAAAGGTTAGGGCTTTATATTAATTTTGCTTTTGATTGGTATACTAAAAATGGTGATATTATGAAGCGTTATAAAATAATCTTTTTTTTATTTTTAATTATACTGGTGGTTTGGTTTTTTTCTTTTCAAAATAAAGAAGTAATAATAGCTGATTTAAGTAATTATAGTCTTAAGGAAATAGAAAACTATGCTAAGGAAAATAATTTGCAATTAATAATTATAGAGGATTATGATAAGAACATAAAAAAAGGTAATGTTATTAAACAAAAACCCGAAACTAACTCTGTAGCAGCGATAAACCAAAAACTTATTATCACTATTTCATTAGGAGCTTACTCGCATGAGACTTATCAAAAGCATAGTATAAATGAGCTAGGTAAGATACCGATAATGATGTATCATGGAATCGTTGACATGCTTAACGATGAAACGAATTATACTGGTGGTAATGTAGATATAGAGGGATACAACCGGACAACGGAAGCTTTTCGTAATGATTTGGAGATGTATTATCAAGAAGGGTATCGAATGATAAGGTTAAAAGACTATATTGAGGGTATAATTGATACTGAGTTTGGTAAAAGTCCTATTATATTAACTTTTGATGATGGTAATAAAAATAATATTAATATTTTAGGAAAAGATGAACAAGGTAATTTAATTATTGATTCAAATTCGGCGATTGGTATTTTAGAACATTTCAAACATAAATATCCAGATTATAAAGTAACAGCGACTTTTTTTATCAACGAAGGTTTATTTCAGCAACCAGCGTATGATTATGAAATAATAAAATGGATAATAAATAATGGCTATGATATTGGTAATCACACTAAGGGACATGTTAATTTTAGCGATGCTTCTATTTCGAAAGTTCAAAGTTCTATTGCCTATATGTATCAAAAACTTGATGAAATTATTCCCGGTAAATACCTAAACGTTATAGCGTTACCATATGGTTCGCCCTTTACTAAAAAACACGAAATATTTCCTTATATTTTAGAGGGAGAGCATAATGGGTATAAATATAAAACTGATTCAACATTAAGAGTAGGTTGGGATTCAGAATACTCTCCTTTTCATCAAAATTTTGATAAAACTTTTTTAACAAGAATTAGAGCCTGGGATAATAATGGAGAAGACTTTGATATTGAAATGGGCTTTAATTTATTGAAAGAAACTAGATATATTTCTGATGGCAACAAAGAAACAATAGTTATTCCGAAGTCTAAAAAGAAATATTTGTAAAAAAAAAAAAAAAAGGTAATTAAATAC
>SKGN01000012.1 GCA_007117415.1 Bacilli bacterium
ATATAGGCTACTGCACCCCATTCACTATTTTTCATTAAATGAGTATCTACTCTATTATCCTCGTGCCATCCATATATAGAATTATTTCTCATATTAAAAGAAAACTCAAAAGCATTTCCTGGGGTAATAAACCCTCTTGATTCAACATTAGGAATACTTTTTATCACATCATTATCAATACTTGCTTCAAATTTAGCTGCCCAAAAACCACTTATTTCAGTACTTCCAAATGTAAACGCTGGATGAACAATATAATTGGTTTGACTATCACCACTATAAGAAGGTGTAGCGTCAATAGTTGTTTCATCAATTGTATTATTGGTTTTATCAATCAAAAATTTAACATTAACATTACCTGCTGTGCCTGTATGGTATCCACTTGCTATTTGATAAGCATACCTTGGTATCCATACCCAAAATGATCCATCCTCTGTTTGAGCATTGGCCCATATTTTATTTTCATAATTATACCAACCGGTATCATCTTCATTAGTATTAACCCACGTACTACCATTCCATTTAATAGGAGTCATACCTTCTGCTAGTTCGGGCTTATTTACTCCTTTTGCTTCATCATAATAAGCGTATGATCCTCCTGGAGTTTCACCGTTACTTACTACTACTAAACTAGTAAATGTCCCACTTGCTGTTAAGCCAGCCCATTTATTCTTACCATGTATTTCAATACTTGGTTTACCATTGATGATAGTTACACTTACTGATTCATAGTTCTCATCGCTTATGTTTAATTAACTCTCGATATTAATTTCATTTATAGTAGTAGGGTCATAATCATCTACTTCTAACATTTTATACTCGATTGCTTTTAATACCATTTTAGCATCACTTTCAAATGCATTTATTTTAGCATTATTAATTAAACTAGTTATCGCTGGTATCGCTATGGCTAAAATTATTGCTAAGATAACTATTACCGCTAATAATTCTACTAAGGTAAATCCTTTTTTCATCATTTCCTCCTTATTTTATAAAAGTTTATCATATAAAATTTATTTAATCAATTTTATTATGTCCAATATCTGTCCATATAATAAAAAAAACCTATAAATAGGTTTTTTGGTTATTTTTTAAAGACCTCTTCTATTTCTAATAAAAGGAGGAATATCTAATTCAGAAACAGGTTCTTCACTTTCTTCTATTTGTTCTTGTTCACCTAATACATCTAATAATGGTTCTGTTTCTTTAGTAAATCCCGTAGCAATAACAGTTACGATTACTTCTTCATTAAGATTTTCATTAATAACAGCTCCAAAGATGGTATTAATATCAGTGTTAGCCGCTGATCTAACAACTTCAGCTGCATCTTCTACTTCAAATAAAGTTAAGGTTGTTCCGCCTGTTACATTAATTATAGCATTAGTAGCACCATTAATGTTAGCCTCTAATAACGGACTAGATACAGCTTGTTTAGCCGCTTCAATAGCTCTGTTTTCACCTGATCCAATTCCAATTCCAATTAAAGCATTACCACTTTTTTGCATTACCGCTTTTACATCGGCAAAATCTAAATTAACTAATCCTGTAACAGCAATTAAATCTGATATAGATTGAACGCCTCTTCTTAAAACATTATCTACTTCTCTAAAAGCCTCTAACATTGGTGTAGATTTATCAATTATTTCTCTTAAACGATCATTAGGAATAATAATTAGGGTATCAACGTGTTTTCTTAAAGATTCTAACCCTTGAATAGCCTGATCCATTCTTTTCTTACCTTCAAACGAGAAAGGTTTAGTAACAATGGCTACTGTTAACGCACCCATTTCTTGCGCTATTTCCGCTATAACAGGGGCTGCACCCGTTCCAGTTCCACCACCCATTCCACAAGTTACAAACACCATATCAGCGCCATCAATGGCTGCTTTTATAGCATCTTTAGATTCTAAAGCGGCTTCTCTTCCTATTTCAGGTTTAGCACCAGCACCTAATCCTTCAGTTATTTTTTCACCTATTTGTAATTTGGTTTCGGCTTTAGAACTGTTTAAAACTTGTAAATCAGTATTTGTTGCAATAAACTCAACGCCTTTAACACCAGACTCTATCATCCTGTTAACAGCATTGTTCCCAGCACCTCCAACACCTACTACTTTTATTTTAGCTAACTGATCCATTTCTAATCCATACATATATTATCCTCCTTAATTGTCAAAAAAGTAACCAAATACCTTTCCTAGTATTGAATCGTTTGAAATATTTAATACCTTGTTTTTAGGCGACACTAAATCTTCTTGTTTATCATTGTCAAACATTGAATATTCTTTTCCTCTTAAAAGTAACTTATCATTGAAATAATTAACAATTCCGGCTACGGAAGAATATTTGTTATCTCTAATCCCTATGGTTTCAATATTCCCTAACCTAGCTTCATTACCAAATACTTCTTTAATTAAAGATGACATTCCAGGTATTTCAGTCATACCACCTGTAATTATTATATAATTAATTTCCTTATTTGTTAAGAGGGAAGTTTGTTTTTTTGCAAGTTTTAATATTTCCATTAATCTTGACATAACTATTTCTGATAATTCTTGCTGATTAATTTTCAAATCTCGTTTGTTAATGTTTAAAACTTCATATACCTCTTTAGTTTGAGCATAATTTTTGTTAGCTAAGGCAAATTTTTCTTTTAAATTCTTACTTTCTATTTTATCTAATTTAAATATATAGGAAATATCATTATCTATATTCTGTCCCCCAATGGTAATTATTTCTGAACTACTAATTATTCCTTGTTCAAATACCGATACCGTTGTCGTTTCAGAACCTATATTAATTATAGCAGTTACATTTTTATCAGTATCTTTATTACGAAATTGATAATAATCACCAATTGGGCCAATATTAATATCAGTAACCTCTAATCCAAGACTACTTAGAACACTAATAACGGAATGAACGTTTTTTTTAGGGGTAGTAACCATAACGGCATTACAAAATAATTTTTTTCCAACTAATCCTTTAGGATCTTTTAACCCTTTTTTATTATCAATTCGAAACTCAATTGGTACAATAGTAACTAATTCTTGATCAGATTTTAACTTATTATAAACACAGGCTTGCAATACTCTTATAATATCATTACTAGTAACTTTTTTTTCTTGGTTAGTAATTGTTGAAGAACCTGTTGTCTCATTATATTCAGTATAATAAGCTGGTACATTAGCTAAAACTTTATCAATTTTAACGCCTAATTTTCCTTCTATTTCAGCGATTATTTTTCTAAGAGAAACAATAACTTCATTAGCGTCCACAATCAAACCTTTTTTTATTCCTTTTGAATTAATTGATGAGACTGCAAGAACATTTAATTTACCCTTATGTATTTCGCCAACTAACATTTTTATTGTATTAGAACCAATATCTACACTTGTATATATTTTTTTCATAGCTCATGCTCCTCATAATCTAATTAACATTATACTATAAATGTTATAAATTATAAAGGATTATTCTAAAATTTGAAAATAATTACCCGAATCTAAATATAATATTCCTTTTTTATTCTCCACGCTAGGTAAAATATTATTGTATTCATTTATTTTTTCAAATTTATATAAAGTTAAATAAACATGATTGCCATCATTCATTGATAATAAAAATCTTTCTTTATCAACGTCATTTGGTTTATATTGAATAGAAGAAATTTTTATTTTTATATCTATATCAACCGCGGCCATTTTATCAACAAAATAATCATAAATAGTATCTGGTATATAATTAATAACTATGGGGATGTGATTAACTCTGTTATCATTAGTTACTACCTCTTTATTCTCTAAAACGATAATATTATTTTGTTTATCATAGAAAAGTTTTTGATGATTAGTAATAGTAATAAATACTTTGCCAAACCATTTTTTAGCAACGGTTACCTCTTTTATATATTCATTGTTTAATAGTCTGTTTCTGATACTTCTGCCAGTAGTAAGAAGAAAACTTGGATAATTATTAATTTTAGCTTGTTCTAAAATTAATTGATCATTTAACGGATAATAATAATCATTATTGTTATAAGATACAAAAATATTTTTAATAGGCATGGTAAAAAGAAAATAAAGACCATAACCTATAATGTAAATAATAATTAAAAATAATAAAAACTTTATAAACCTTAATCTTCTTCTTCTAACTCTAACCGTTTCTCTCATATATATCAAGACTCCCAATTAACAAATTCTTGCTCTATCATTAGTTCTACTCCATGTTCTTTTAAAACTTTATCTTTAACTTCCATTATTAAATCTCTTACATCTTTAGCCGTAGCGTTACCAATATTAACAATAAAGTTAGCATGCTTAGGACTGACCAAGGCTCCCCCTTTTTGATAACCTTTAAAATCACAAACCTCTATTAATCTTCCGGCATAATCATTTTCAGGGTTTCTAAAGACACTGCCTGCACTAGGATATTCTAGTGGTTGGGTAATTAACCTTTTTTGTTTTCTCTTCTCAATTAATTCCATTATTTCTTTTTTGTCAGCATTTCTTAACACTATTGTAGCTTCTAAACAAACATAAGTAGGATTTTTTTGTAAAAAAGAAGTACGATAATGAAAATCTAAATCGCTATTATACATATCTTTTATTTGTAAATTAGGAGTTAAAACTTTTATACTACTTACTATATAGCCCATATCTGATTTATATGCTCCAGCGTTCATATATATAGCCCCACCAACGGTACCTGGAATTCCAGTGGCAAACTCAAGACCACTAAGACCTAACTTTGACATTTCCATCGCTAATTTCATAAGATTATATCCAGCACCAACCGTAATAACAGTATCCTTTTTTTCTAAATAATTAAAATTATCTAACTTAATAATAACACCCTCATATCTATTGTCACTAAAAATGACATTAGATCCATTGCCTAAAACTTTATGCTTTATATGATTATCTCTTAGTATTTTAATAAGTTCGACTAATTTTAATATATTATCAGGATAAACCAGTAATGCTACTTCTCCACCTACACGATAACTAGTATATTTAGCAATATTAACATTTTCTAAATATCTACCAATTTTTTGAAATCTTATTTCTTTTATGATATCCTTCACTTTTACTATCTCCCATCTGATAATTCCTTTATTAGCTTATATATTTTAGTAGCGCTATCTTTTATAATCATCTTTTTTAAATTTTGTTTCATTTTGGAATATCTTTTTCCATCTCTAAAAAGGTCATCTACTTCTCTTAATAAGATATCACCATTCAAATCTTTTTCCTCTATTAATATAGCCGCCTCTTTAGCTTGTAATTCTAAAGCATTCATTAATTGATGATTATCAACGACGTGTGGACTAGGGATTAAAATAGTAGGAATATTTAAAGATACAATTTCACTTAAAGTAGTAGCCCCGGCTCTTGAAATCATTATGTCAGTAACTTTAATAAGCGACGCTAAATTGTCTAAGTAAGGAACCACTTTTATATTGGACGCTAACTTTAAGTTTTGAAAATCCTCATAATATTTTTTTCCTGTTATAAATAAGACTTCATAATCTTTATTGTTAAATAATTGTAACATGTTCTTCATTTTTTGATTAATTAACGATGATCCTAAAGATCCCATTACAATTAATACTAGTTTTTTTGTATTTGACAAACCTAAAGTGGTTTTATCCATTTTAGGTTTTTTTATTGCTTCTTCACTACATGGATTACCAGTAAAAACAACCTTTTTGTCTTCCTTCACATAATTAATAGTATCAGGAAAGGAAATAGCCATTTTATCAACATACTTCACTAAGAAACGATTGGATAAACCCAAAATACTATTTTGTTCATGAATTAAAGTTTTATAGCCTAATTTCATAGCCGCATAAATTACCGGTCCGGTAACATAACCGCCAAAACCTACCACAATATCAGGATCAAATTCTTTAATTATTTTTTTACTATTCTTAATAGCACTAAAAAAATAACGAAATGTTCGAATATTTTTTAAGGTTATTTTTCGTTCAAAACCCACAATAGTTAAGGGTATATATTTAATCCCATGATTAGGAATAATATCTTTTTCCATTCGATTATGGGTTCCAATAAATAAAAATTCACTATTAGGTTCTTCCTCTTTTATTTTATTAATCATTGCTAATGCAGGATATATATGCCCTCCAGTGCCACCAGCACTTATAATTACACGCATATTATCACTCCTCAATATAATTATATCATGTATAAATGTTTATATGAAGATACCTATATAAATATGTTCTATTTTTGATATATCCTTATCTTTTTATGACCATATTTTTTTTGAGTTATCAATTTTAATTCACCGTAATTTTCATTTAAATTATCGTTAGTATATTCACATATAACTTGTCCATTAGAATTAAGGATGTTACTAGTGGAAATAAAAGTTAAAATACTTGTTAATTTTTTCTCTTCATAGGGTGGATCTAAAAAAACAATATCAAAAATAATTTTATTTTCTTCAAACTTTTTTAAAGCCTTCATATAATCTTGACAAAGGACAATTGATTTGGATTCAATATCTAAATGCTTTAGATTCTTTTTTAAAACGTTAATAACTTGCTGATTATGATCAATAAAATATACTTTTTCAGCCCCATTACTTATTGCTTCTATCCCTAAAGATCCGGTTCCAGCAAATAAATCAAGACACAGAGAACCCTTAATTTTTTTATTTAATATAGCAAAAAGTGATTCCTTTATTCTACTCATAGTAGGTCTTACTCCTTCTATATCAAATCCTTCTATTTTTCTTCTTTTTAACAAACCACTTATTACTCGCATCTTCTTTCCTTTCTAGTATAAAAATATAAATATCTACTATAATAATATTAGACATTTAAATATAAATGTCTAAACGTTTCTCCTCTCCATTAAAAATCCTGCTGAATGTAGGATTTTTGGCATACCTTGATTCCAATTAAGGATGATATTTTTTTATTTAAATATAGTAAAAAATAATGTATTTCGGCTTCTAATAAAAAATATTCTTTTATTAATGGATCATCATATAATCTTTTCTTGATAGATATTAACTTACTATCTTCCGTTTGAGAATTATACTCTTCTAATAATAACCTTTTTTCTTTATCTTCTTTCATTATTTTTTTTAATTTTTTAAATCTCACTATTATTTCTTCATTATTTATCGTGTCAATTAATTCCTCAATTTTTTTATCAATTACATCAATCATTTCATCACCCTATTTTAAAATATTTAATATTTTATTCATAATACTTATTTTTGTTGCAACATCTTCTATTCTATCTGATAATCTTAATTTATATTTTTCTTTCATTTCTTCAATTAATTCATCAATTCTTTCTGGATTTCGATTTAAATTTTTATACCAATATGAATTTTCACGCACATATCTTTTTAAATTATAATCGTTATTAATTTTAAATTGGACATTTAAATTCATTAATCTTCAAACCTTTGATATAAGGGTCTAGGCCTATATTGATTATTATTATTAGTTTGAGTTTCTGGTTTTTCGTTTTCTTTAGTTAACATTTGTTGAAACAGCCCAATTCCTTTTTGGAGGGCAGCAATACTAGTTTGTAAACTATCAGCATTTATATTTTTAACCATATTAACTAAATCATTTACGGCGTTAGCGTTACTTGAATTTACTTGATCAAGAATGGAATATTTATCCCAAACTTCATTAGAAGGACCATATAAATCCCAAATTTCATAAAATTTTTGCCATGTCATTTGGTTGTTTTTTACATAATAAATTAAAGCTGGTTTTTCTTTAACAAAGGATTTAAACTCTTCAATTTTTTTCACATTCATCACCTTTGTATATTTTATGCTTATTTAATATGATAATTTACTATAAATCTACTTCATCCAAAAAATCATCAATGGTTAAGATTTTTCTGTCGACCTCTTCTAATGAACTGGTTTTTGGTTTTTTTAATTCTATTTCTTGGGATATTTTATTATTAATTATCTCACTAACTTCAAAAACATCATTTAAATTTCCTTTACATATATTACTTCCGGTACTGGCTAAATCCATAATAGGCATTTCGGTTACCTTAATATAATTTATATTAGTAGCGGTTTTTATCCCTATTTCTTTTTTTATATTAGTAAGGAATACTTTTTGGATATAATGAGGATTAGTTTTAACTTTTCTAATTAAAAGATTTCCTTTACGACTACGACTTCCTTTTTCGATATCCGCTGTTTTGATTCTTTTACCCGTTCCTTTATTAGTAATAATATTAATGTATTCATTATCACCAAAAAGAAACCCGCTAACAAGATAATCATCTTTTAAATTAATTGCTTTTACACCACTTGTTTTAATACCTGTGACGGGTACTTCATCAATACCATAATATAATCCATACCCATTCTTAGTTGCAATAAAGACATTGTTTTTATTATTATCAAAACTAATATCTACCACTTCATCTTTTCCTTTTAATTTTATGGCAACAATCGGCTTTGAATAACGCGTAACTCTGTATTCAATTAACTTAGTACGTTTAATCATTCCTAGTTTAGTGAAAAAAGTTAAATACATATCTGCTTCAAAATTATAAACAGGTAAACAACTAATTATTTTTTCACCAGCTTTAATAGTGATTATATTACTGATATGTTTACCAAATTCCTTCCATTTGGTATCAGGAATATCACAAACTGGTACATATAAATAATTACCAAAATTAGTAAATAATAACAATGTATCAGTTGTCGTCATTTCATATAAACCAATTATATAATCTAACTCTTTTAACGTTGTTTCTTCTTCTTTAGAAGCAGCATAAGAACGATTAGATACTCTTTTTACATATCCTTCTTTAGTAACTACCACAATAACATCTTCTTTGGGAACCATTAAAGTAGTATCAATTTTTATTTCCGTCACTTTCTCTTCTATTTCAGTCACACGTTCTTTATTATACTCTTTTTTTATTTTTTTAAGTTCATCCTTTATAACTTTCTTTAATAAATCTTCATTACTTAAAATAGAGTTTAATCCATTAATAATAATATTTAGGTTTTTTAACTCTTCTTCCAATAAGGTAACATCCGTATTAGTTAATTTATATAATTGTAACATTACAATAGACTCAGCTTGAATATCAGTAAATTGATATTGATCAATTAAGTTTTTTTGCGCATCTTGTTTATTCTTACTGGCTCTTATCAACGCTATAATTTCATCTAAAATCGATAACGCTTTAATTAAACCTTCAACGATATGAAGTCTGGCTTTGGCATGTTCTAAATCAAAAATAGTTCTCTTAGTTAAAACCTCTTTTTGATGTTCAATATAGGCATCAATAATATCTAAAATATTAAGTAATTTAGGTCTTCTATTAACGATGGCAACCATATTTAGATTATATGATATATATAAATCCGTATTTTTTAATAAATATTTAATAATTAAATCACTATCGGCATCTTTCTTTAAGTCAAGGGCTATTCTTAAACCTTCACGATCACTTTCATCTCTAACATCAGTTATTCCCTCTATTTTTTTATCAATTCTAATTTCATCTATTTTTTTAACTAAATTCGCTTTATTAACTTCATAAGGAATTTCCGTAATTATTATTTGTTCTTTTCCTTTATTTTTTTTAGTAGTGATTTTAGCTTTAATATATATTTTACCTTTACCTGTTTTATAAGCTTCTTCTAGACCCTCTATTCCTTCTATTATTCCACAAGTAGGAAAATCAGGTCCTTTGATAATAGCCGTAATAGTTTCAAAATGGCAATTGGGAGTATCAATTCTTTTGATTGTGGCCTCAATTACCTCACCTAAATTATGAGGCGGTATATTAGTGGCATAACCAGCACTTATGCCGCTGCTACCATTTACTAATAAATTAGGAAATTTAGCTGGAAGAACAGTGGGTTCTAAGGTTGTATCATCAAAATTGGGGGCCAAAATAATGGTGTTTTTATCAATATCTTTTAACAATTCGTTACTAATTTTAGCTAATCTAGCTTCAGTATAACGATAAGCCGCTGGGCTATCCCCATCAATGCTACCATTATTACCATGCATATCGATTAATGGATTTTTTACTTTCCACGATTGACTCATTCTAACCATCGCTTCATAAATAGAAGAGTCTCCATGAGGATGGTATTTACCAATGACATCCCCAACCGTCTTAGCACTCTTTTTATAACCTTTATCATAAGTGTTTTTTTCTTTATACATTGAATAAAGGATTCTTCTTTGAACTGGTTTTAATCCATCTCTTACATCAGGAATGGCGCGATCTTGAATGATATATTTTGAATAGCGACCAAATCTGTCTCCCATTATTTCTTCTAAAGCATAATCATTTATTTTATCAATTATATTTTTCATAACACCACGTACTTTCTAATTTATTTTAAGAATTGATTTATTAAAAATAATATTATTACCTATATTGAAAAATTATCTTCTAACGAAAATTCGACATTTTCCTCTATCCATTCTTTTCTTGGCAATACATTATCACCCATTAAAACACTAACTCTTTTTTCCGCTAAAGCAGTATCCGTTATTTTTACTTTTATTAGGGTTCTAGTTTCAGGATTCATAGTGGTATCAGATAATTGGTCAGCATTCATTTCCCCTAACCCTTTATACCTTTGTATTGAATAAGAACTTTGTCCTTCTATTAGCTTTCTTAATTCTTCATTTGACCAGGCATATGATATTTTCTTATCTTTAAATGTAACTTTATAAAAGGGAGGCATGGCAATATATAATTTCCCTTCCTCAATTAAAGGCTTCATATATCGATAGAAAAAAGTTAACAATAAAACTTGAATATGGGCTCCATCATCATCGGCATCCGTCATAATTATAATTTTGTCATAATTACATTCCTTAATATTAAAGTCTGCTCCTATACTAGCACCAATGGCATGAATCATCGTGTTTATTTCTTCGTTTTTTAAAATGTCTTCCATTTTAGCTTTTTCCGTATTAATTACTTTACCTCTAAGCGGTAAAATAGCTTGAAATTTACGATCTCTTCCTTGTTTAGCAGAACCACCAGCTGAGTCACCCTCTACCAAAAATAATTCTGTTTTACTAGGATCTTTTATTTGTGCCGGAGTAAGTTTACCACTTAAATTTTTTTCTTTCTTAGTTCCCTTACCTAATCTTGCTTCTTCTCTGGCCTTTCTGGCTGTTTCTCTAACCATTTTACTTTTTAATGCCTTAGTAATGATTAAAGACGCTATTTCGTTATTTTCTTCTAAGAAGAATTGTAATTTTTCTGAAACAAAATTTTCAACAACATTCCTCGCAATTGGTGTTCCTAATTTAGCTTTCGTTTGACCTTCAAATTGAAGGATCGATTCAGGTATTTTAAGACTAATAATAGCCGTTAAACCTTCTCTTACATCCGTCCCTTCAAAAGTTTTATCTTTAATCTTAAAATAGTTGTTATTTTTGGCATAATCGTTAAAAACACGCGTTAAAGCTGTTTTAAAACCAATCTCATGAGTTCCCCCATCATTAGTTTTAACATTATTAACAAAGGAAACAATATTTTCAGCATAAGTATCAGAATATTGAAACGCTATTTCAACTTCTATTTTTTCCTTTTCACCATTAAAATTAATAACCTTATGCAATTCTTTTTTGTCTTCATTAATATATTTTACAAAAGCTTCTAATCCATTTTCATAATGAAATTTTTCGTATTTTTTATCTTCCTCATCAATTACTTCTACCGTTAAATCCTTTATAAGAAACGCACATTCTTGCATCCTTTCACAAATAGTAGTAAAACTAAACGTCGTATGTGAAAATATTTCCTTATCAGGAACAAATTTTACCATTGTACCGGTCTTATTGGTAATACCTTTTTTTGTTAACGGTTCTTTTATATGACCGCCATTTTCAAATTTTATATAATGTTCTTCACCATCTCTTTTAATAAAAACTTCCATGGAAGAACTTAAAGCATTAACAACGGAAGCACCTACTCCATGTAATCCTCCCGATACTTTATAACCACCATCAGTAAATTTTCCGCCCGCATGTAAAACCGTATAAATTATTTCCGGAGTACTTTTACCACTTTCATGAACACCAGTAGGAATACCCCTTCCCTCATCTAAAACACTTAAACTACCATCAGCATGAATAATTATTTTTATTAATTTTCCATAACCATTTATAACTTCATCGATACTATTATCTACTATTTCCCAAACAAGATGATGAAGACCTCTTTTATCAGTTGAACCAATATACATTCCCGGTCTTTTTCGAACCGCTTCTAATCCCTCTAAAACCTTAATAGATTTTTCATCATATTTTAAAGCCATGTTGTCACTCCTTTATTTCACTTCTTTTATTATAACAAAAAAAATAAACTTTTCAAACTAGATGGTTTGAATCATATAATTATAACCTTATTATTATTTAATGCACTAATATTATTCTATATAATAAACAAATTTTTTGTCATAATTTGTCGAGCAATATAGGTTGCTAATATAGTTATAATGTATTAAAGTAACTAACTACAGGGAGGTTTTATGGAAACTTATATTATTAGAGATTTCAATTTAATCTATTCATTAACTAAAAACAACCATGATAACATAATCTTATTGCATCTAGACCCAAATGAGAAAAAGGCCCAATATCAATCTGATTTTACAAAATTTGAATTAATTAAAAATCTAGACTACAAAATTATTAAAAACATTATTGATGACTATAAAAAAAAGAATCTTATATAAGATTCTTTTTAACGTGTACGTGAAGGCTGATCCTGAATATCTTTTTTGACTTGAAAATTATTCTCTATTTTATTAATCAGATTTTGATCTAATTCACCCAATTGATTAAGATTATCTAAATCTTCTTTATGTCTATTTTGATATCTTTCACGAACAAAAGAGTTAACAACGTTTACTAATATTCGTTGATAATTATTAAGTATATATTCAACATCATTAATATTGTTTTCTCTTATCAAAAGGTACAGTTTAAGGACTATTTCATCTTCGGTTATATCAATATCATTTAACGAGCGCTTAACCCCTAACAATTGGGCTTGATTACTTATAGTTTTGTATCCGGTTAATTTTACAATGTGTTTAATTAATTCTTCAATAATACCATCTTTACCTACTGATATCATTAACTTTCTGGCCCCTTCTTTACTAGTAAAATGGCGATAATTATAATTTTCTTCAACTAAAGCCATCACAAGAAGATCTTTTATTATTTTAGTAATAGATCCTTCATAGCTTGAATAATGTGTTTTAATTGTTTGTTGGATTGCAAATTCCATTTTTTCAATATTACTTAAATTATTATTCATAATTTTACTCCTTCATAAATCAATATTTTTTATAATAGTTCAAAAAAAGCATCAAATATTTTTTGGGAATATTCATCTATATCGATTAAATCCTCTGGATGCCATTGAACGCCAATATTAAATTTTTTATTAGGCATTTCAATTGCCTCGATTACATTATCATATGATTTACCTGTTATTTGATATGCACCTGGAAATACTACCATTTCCTTATGCCTACTATTAACTTTTATTTTATTTGCTTTTAATATTTTATATAGTTTACTCTCTTCATTTAACTCTACTTCATGAACATAATCTTTTTCTATATCTTTATGATTTTCTATATCATCTATTTTACCACCAGTAGCACATGCTAAAGATTGCATCCCTAAACATATTCCTAAAACGGGTATATCTTTATTAATTATATACTTAATAGCCTCTAAGTCATAATCATAAAAATCAAGTCCACCTTGCAAAATAATACCATCACATAAATCAATAGTTTTAAAAAGATTATTCATTTCTTTATTACCAAGTGATGAATTAATATCCTTATTAGGTGGAAAAATGCCTATTGGCAAAGCATCATACCTATATATAATATCACTTATACTTTTAGAAAAAGAATACTTTTTCATTTCATTTAATAATGGCCTTGCTATAATCCCAACTCTTTTTTTTATATTTTTTCCTCCTTTTTTGAAAAAAAGCAACGATTACATATGCTTGTTCATTGCCTTCATCATTTGATTAACCTGTTTTTGAGAAGGCGTTCGCCCCATCTGTTGCATCATGGTTTTTATCATTTGTTCATTAATTGGGGGATTTTCTTTTATATACTTTTGCATAAAATGTTTAGCAATAAAAAAACCTGCTACCCCTCCTAATATTAATCCTATTAAAAAATATAATATATCAAAAAACATTTTTATTCCTCCTAACAATTACATTTTACTAAAAATATTAATTATTGACAAGGGCCTTCTTTTTTACTTTATCTAACCAAAAATAATCTTTATTTATAAAATCACAAACAAAAATATTTTCTTCAAATTCTCTTAGCGTTTCTATAAAGGTTGGATAATTAAGATTACTTTTAATTTTAATATGGGAATTATAAACAGTTGCCTTACTTAATTCTTCTAAATAAAGATTATTTATAACATGTTTATTTACCGTTCTTGAATACGAAACCTCTCCACAGTGCTTACTATAAATATATTCATTCAAATTATTTTTATCAAAAGGAATCCCTATTTGCTCAAATATACGATATCCTAAAATAACATCATTATTACCTAAATTATATATCTGTTCAAATATTTTATATAATGATGATGGTTTTGAATTATAAAAATTAGCAAAAAAATCGTTGACAATAAAAACATAATAAACACGCATAAGTTCACCTCACCTGTAAATACAAATATATATTAACCAAAGGTAAGTTTTTGTCTAAAAATAAAAAATTATTTAAAAAGTTGTTCTATTTTTTTGATTAAGGTGTCTATATCAAATTCACAATATTTCATAACTTGTTCCTTAGTTCCACTTGTCCCGAATTTATCAATAGTCATTAAATATTTTTCATTATAGACAAAGCGGTGCCAACCTAAACTTGAACCGGCTTCAATAACAATAGTCTTATATCCTATTGGTACCAATGCTTCCTGATATTCTTTGGGTTGATTTAAAAACTTTTCAACACATGGCATAGTAACTATTCTTAAATCAGTTCCTTTTGATAACATATGTTCTCCTATTTTTAAAGCCGTTTCAACTTCGGTTCCAGTAGCTATTATAGTACCAGAAAAACGATGAGCCTCTTTTTTGATAATATAAGCTCCCTTGTCAACCATATCACTATCACTTTTGGCTAATAAAGGTGCTTCGTTACGAGATATAATCAAAGCACTTGGATGAGAACTTTTTAAAATTGAATTCCATGCTCCTACAATCTCTTTAGCATCAGCTGGACGATAAACATCAAAATCAGGAATACTTCTTAACATAGCTAATTGTTCTATCGGTTGATGAGTAGGCCCATCTGATCCAATATTAATAGAATCATGAGTAAAAATATATGTGACCGGTAATTTCATCAACGCTGATAACCTAATAGCAGGCTTTATATAATCAGCGAAGGCTAAAAAGGTACTACCAAAAACTCTAAAGCCAGAAACAGCTAATCCATTTAAAATAGCGCCCATAGCATGTTCTCTTACACCAAAGGCTATATTTCTGCCTCCATATGATTTACTACTATATAAAGGATATTTTGTCAAAAACGATTTGGTTGACGAAGCTACATCAGCATTACCGCCCATAAAATTACTTAAATTGTCCGCAATAACATTCATAACTTTTCCATTAGTTTCCCGCATTGGTTCCAATAAATTTTGATCAAATTGCCACATTAATTTAGGCAAATTAATATCTATTCCTAATTTTGATTTTGATAATAATTCTAACTCCGTTTTTAACTCTTCAGGCATTTCTGCCATAAAATATTTATAATCCTCAGTCCATTTTTCATACCTTTTTCTAATTCGTTTGCTAATCATATCTCTAAATACTTCGACCGCCTCTTTAGATACGGCAAAAGGAATATCTCTAATCCCCCATTTGCTCTTTAATTGAGCAACATCTTCCTTAGAAAGCGGACTTCCATGAACAGCATTTTTACCAGCCTTAATAGAACCATAACCAATTATAGTTTTAATTTCTATAATAGAAGGTTTTTCGCTTTTTTTAGCTCTTGCAATCGCTTTATCAATCATGTTTATATTATTACCATCGTTTACAATAGATGTATTCCAACCTAACGCTTCAAATCGTTTAACAATATTTTCGTTAAATACATTATCCGTTTTGCCGTCTAATGATATATTGTTTGAGTCATATAAAACAATTAATTTTCCTAATTTAAAAGTCCCTGCTAATGAGGCCGCTTCATAACTAATGCCTTCCATTAAATCGCCATCACTACACAAAACATAAGTATGGTAATCAAATAATTTTCTGTTAGCTTCAAAAACTCCTTTTTTCTTAATATTAAATTTACTGGTTAAAATACTTTCGGCCATAGCTATTCCTACAGCAGAAGCAAACCCTTGTCCTAAAGGTCCAGTTGTAATTTCGACACCTGGTGTAACCCCATATTCAGGATGACCTGGTGTTTTGGTTCCGATTCTCCTAAAACCCTTTAAATCATCAATAGTAACACTATAACCTGCCATAAATAATATGGAATATAATAAAGCCGAACCATGTCCGGCTGACATAATAAATCGATCTCTATTTAACCACTTATCATCATTTGCATTTATATTAATATGTCTAGTAAATAAAGTATATATAATAGGCGCAGCCCCCAAAACAATACCTGGATGACCACTTCCCGCATTATCAATCATATCAATTCCTAATGCTCTAATGTTATCGATAATTTTTTGTTCTTGAATAATTTCTTTTTTCGCCATTTTAACACACCCTTTAATATACTAAATATATTATATCACGATTCTAATAATATATAAATAGTATTTAAAGCATTATTTCAAGGCATTTTACACAAATTATAATCCATTATTCATTAACTATTTTTTCATTATAAACAATATATTTATCCTCAATCTTTACTTCCTCTAACCGTTCTATGCGCCATATAAAAACATAAGAACAAACCAAAACGCTAAGATAGAATAAAACGATACTTTTGTTAATTTCTAAAACTTTCATTATTTCACTCCTTTTTAATCCTAACCAAATCTTACAACAAACAAATGTTCGTGTCAAGGTTTTTTCGAACATTTGTTTGACAAAATTAACTTTTTATGTTAAATTGTAAATATAAGTAAAGATCAAGGAGGAAAAATATGCACGGTTTAACAAAACGACAAACTGATATATTAAATTATATAAAAGAATATATTGTTACGAAGGGTTATCCGCCCACAGTAAGAGAAATAGGAACTGCTTTACAATTATCATCTCCAGCTACTATTCACTCTCACCTTAGCAAACTAGAAGAAAAAGGATATATTAGAAAAGATAATTTTAAAAACAGGGCTATTGAATTACTAGTTGATAATGAATATCTCAATAATGATACCCAAACCATAGAAGTTCCTTTACTAGGAACAATTACAGCTGGTTCTCCAATTGAAGCTATAGAAAATCCTGATCATTTTTTTAGTTTGCCAGCTTATTTAATACCTAACAAAAAAGAAGTATTTACTTTGAAAGTTAACGGAGACAGCATGATTAAAGCTGGAATTTATGATGATGATATCGTTATTATTCAAAGACAACATACCGCGAATAACGGCGACATAATTGTTGCTATGACTGACGAAAACGAAGTTACTCTCAAACGTTTTTTCAAAGAAAAAGATCATTTTAAGTTAATGCCGGAAAACGATTTATATGATCCTATTATTCTTGATTCAGTTACAATTTTAGGAAAAGCTATTGGTTTATATCGGAAACTATAAAAGACGCTTTAAAAAGCGTCTTTTACTAATATATAATTAAACTTCTATTATTCAACATTCTCTGTCTTCAAAACAATATATCATAACATTATGTTCGTTAATTGTAACAATTACTTTTTTAGACATAGGAATTTCCTCATTAGTTCTGGAATCTAACACTGTGTTTTTAATAAAACCATCTTCACTTAATTCTAACAAAGTAACTTCATAAAATCCTTCTTCTTTAATAATATTTATTGTTGATGACCTATCTTTATTTACATGTAACTTAGCCGAATTCTCAATCACTTCTATTAAATGATCATAAGACTCATTCCTTACTTTTTGTAAAATATTGAAGGCGCTAGGGACAGATATAACTAAAATAATACTTAATATAATTATTACCGCTAAAACTTCAATAAGTGTAAATCCCCTTTTCATTTAATCACCTCTAACTATTATTTTTATAATTGTAAAAAAAACAACTCTAACCCGGTTTCTTTATTTATTTTGCCGGTCTTTATCCCTATATCTAAATCCGCTAGTTTTTCAATATATTCAATCAAAAATTTCTCCGACAAATTGATTTGACTTGCTAACTTTATCCGATAAGGATGAATATCTAATTTAGAAACAATTTGATTTTCAGTAAACCCTAGTTTCTTTAATCGTTTTGTTTGATAAATTAATCTGAACTGATTAGCTAACGTAACTATTATTTTAATTGGTTCTTCATTTTTTAATAATAATTGATTATATAATTCAAGTATCTTTTTTATATCTCTATCCACAACAGCATTGACAAGATCAAAGATGTTATCATTTAAAGAAGGCGGAACCAATTCTATAATATCTTTAATATCGATATGTTGATCATTTCCTTTATATATTGTTATTTTATCTATTTCATTTTTAATTATTCCTAAGTTATAATCAGAACGACTAACCAACAAGGAAACAGCTTCGTTAGTAATTTTATACTTTTTAGCATAAATACTTTTCTTAACATATTCCTCTAATGCATAAACGTTCATTTTTTTAAATTCTTTTAAATTAGCATATTTTTTAAACTCTTTTACTATTTTTTTTCTAGCATCAAGTTTGTCTCCGTCTAATAAAAAAATAATAATAGTATTTTCATTTTGATTCTTTAAATATTTATTCAATTCCACAATAGCGGCTTCATCAGTTTCTTTTGAGGAACTTAGAAAAAAACTATTTTTACATATTATTAACTTCTTCTCACCAAACAATGACAAGGTACATGCATCCTCTATTAGTTCTTTTAAAGATTCTTTTTCTAAATCATAGGTTGCTATATTTTCTTCACTCTGTTTATTAAAGGTACTAGTGATACTTGTTTTAACTTCTTCTTCAATTAATACTTTTTCTTCACCAAAAAAAACATATATATTATTCACAATATCACCTTCTAACATGCCCAGGAAAATAACCACCTATAATATGTTTAACATCAGATATAGTGACAAATGAATCTGGAGTTACCTCATTAACTATTTGAACCGCTTCTTTAATTCTTTTGCGATTCACTTCAATAAGCAGCATTAAATTTTCATTTTTTATTCCTTTAGTTACAACCGTTGATACCGCAAAACCGTTTTTTCTTAAAACATCTACTAGGTCTTCTCTTATTCCTTTAGTAATAACTTGAATAGACGCATTGCCAATAGCCAATATTTCTTCTAATTTCACCCCCAAAAAGGTTCCTAAAGAAAAACCACCTGCATAAGACATTGCTACCCATAAACTTTGTTCTTCAACCATTAAGGCTCTTCTTACTACTAAAAACCAAATAAGGACCTCAATAAATCCTATCATAGCCCCTATTCTTCTATTTCCTCTAACAATTAAAACCATTCTAACCGTTCCAAGCGAAACATCAACAATACGTACTGCAATTATTATTATACAAATAATTAATATTTCCATATTTATATCCTCCAATAATATTTTTATTATAACATAACTACTAAAAAGAAAGAAGCCTATTTAGGCTTCTTTCATCTATATAAACACTAATGTATTAGTGTTCTAAAATATCATATGATATGACACTATCAATTGTTACTTCTTTTTTATATAAATTGAACCTAACGCTACCGTAATTACTTGTTAAAAAAGTTTTTATTTCTCGTTTTTTTAATCTTTCCATCACAACCGGATGAGGATGATTAAATTTATTGTTTTTAGAAACTTGAATAACAGCATATTTGGGGCTTAAACTATCTAAAAACATTTCATCAGAACTTGTTAAAGAACCGTGATGGGCTATTTTTAATATATCCATTCCCTTAAAATTATATGTATTAATTATTTTTTTCTCTATAGAAGAAGATATATCCCCGGTTAACAATATATGCTTATTATTTAAAACAGTATAAATAACTAAACTATTATCATTAGTGTTAATATCCTTACTAGGATGCAAAATATAAAAACAATAAGTTTTAATACATATAGCATCTCCCTCTTGAGCAAAAAAATAAGTTTTTCCTTGATTCTCTAACGCTTTTATTAAGCTTAATTCTGAATTTGTTGATTTCACCCCATTAAAAACAAGGTTCTTTACTTTATAACTATCAACTAACTCCAACGCTTCTCCCATATGATCAATATGACCATGAGTAATAAATAAATAATCAATTCTTTTTATTCCTTCTGATTTTAAATAAGGAATTATTAAATTTGAGGCGATTGAATTATTTTTATTTTTAGTTGCCCAAGGTTGATTATTAAAATTATATCTCCCGCCCGTGTCGATTAAGATAATTCCTTGATTATAAGGTAAATTAATTAAGATGGAATCCCCTTGACCAACATCTATAAAAACAAGATAAGGTTTAAAATTGAAATAATTAATATTATTATGAACTAATAAAATAGGAATCATTAAAACCATTTTTTTATAATGATCCTTATTTAAATTGAAAAGCAAATAAATAATCATTAAATAATAAAAACTTATAATTAATATATTTGGTTTAGCTAGTATTATTACCCCTAATTTATAATTATGTAAGATTAATGATGTTTTTTCCATAATATTTATTAATATATATAAGAAATTATCAAATAAAGGAATGAAAAAAGTTATTAATGATAACGGGAATATAATAAGGGATATCAAAGGCACAAAGATAACGTTTATTAAAGGACCAAAGATATTTATTTGGTAAAAATAGTTAGCCGAAAGAGGTATAGCAACTAAAAAGGAAATAAATGAAACCCAAAAAAGTTTTTTTAGATAACCTTTTTTTTCACTAATAAAGGAATGCATCATTATTAATGCAAAACTTATCATAAACGAAAATTGAAAACCAATATCATTTATAAAATAAGGATTAATAATCAAAATTAAAAACAAAGTTAAACATAAAATATTTATTGTTTTAATATGAAAATAATAAATTTTATTGATTGAAAAAAAGACAAAAAAAAGAACTGCCCGAAAAACAGAGGCTGAAAAATTAGTTAAAAATAAATAAAAAAATAAAAAGAAAATAACTAATAGATATCTTTTGTACTCGGTTATTTTTATTTTTTTAAACAGTTCTAAAAGAACTAAGCTTAGAAAAGTTACATGCATTCCTGAAATGGCAAACAGATGACCGATACCATTAGAACGATAAGAATTTAACACCTCTTCTTGAAGATAATTTTTGTCTCCTAAAATAAAGGTTTTAAGATAACCTTGCGTTTTTTTAACCTTTTGAATTTGATTAATAATTATTTTTTTTAAATTATAGATAATACTTTTATTAGCCTGAATTAATTCTATATCTTGTCCATTAAACAAAAAGAAAATACCTTTATTAGATAAATATTTTTGATAATTAAATAAATTAAACACTCTATTAGAACTAGGAATATTCATCTTTCCTGTAACTTTAATTTTATCTCCTAACGATAAATTAAAGGATTCTTTTTCTATCTTTGTTTTAAAAAAATAATTGACAATTATTTTTTCTTTTCCTTTCATTTCTAGTTTTAAGTGATTACCATCAATAAAGATATAATTAATTATACCCGTAACTTCATTATCGTTAATATTATATAAGCTTTTTCGATTATAAAAATTAGTTATAACTAGACTATAGAAAATTCCTATTACACCTACCGTAAGAAAAAGATAATTACAAAGTAATAAGGTCCTTAATTTTAGCAAATGTACTATCTCCTATTCCGCTAACGTTTTTAATATCTTCAATCTTAATAAAAGGACCATTATCATTACGATAATTAATTATATCCTGAGCTTTAGCTGCTCCAATTCCTGGTAATGATTCTAATTCCGCAACACTAGCGTTATTAATTGATATTTTATCGCTTATATTGTTTTCTTCATCTTCATCATCATTATTAATACAAGCTTCATTAACAACCGGATCAGGACAATTTTCAATTCTTTTTATATACTTAACAATCTCATTTATATTAGGGTTTTTAATAGCTTCCTTAAAATGATCTATTTCTTCTTTGGTATAGATAATAATAACCATCTCTTCCGTTATTTTTTTGCTTAAATTTAAAACGCTGGTATCAGCACTCTTTTTTAATCCTCCTGCCATTTTAATAACATCTACTATTCTACTTTCCTTCTTTAATTTATAAACATTAGGATTAGTTACCGCTCCTTTTATATCCACATAATAATATGCTTCTTTTAATTCTTCATCTAATATTTTCTCTTCTTCTATTCCCTCTTTATTAACGGGGAAATTAAACGCTACATTACTATCAGTTTCTTCCAACTCTTTCTTTTGATAAAAATAAAAACCAACTCCAACTATTATAACTACTATTATTGGTATTATTTTAAAATAATTATTGTGCCAAAATATTTTTGTTTTTTCTAAGTCCATAAAAAAAATCTCCTTCTATAGAGATTATTTTTTTATTAACTACCTTTTTCCCCTCTTTAAGAGTTTTTCTTTTTGTTTAATATTATTTTCTATTTCAATTCTTTGAACCAGCGCCAAACAAATAGCTAAATTTAAAACATAGGACCCTCCATAACTTAAGAAGGGCAACGGGGCGCCGGTTAAAGGAAACAACCCCAGAACACCCACTAAATTAACAATAATATGAAGAAGAATATATACAAAAACACCGTATGCTATAATAGATGCCATTAAATTATAACTTTTATTAGCTATCCTAAGAATGCGGCATAAAATAAATATATAAGTTAAAATAATTAATAGTCCAACAATTAAACCGAGTTCTTCAACTATAACTGGAAAAATAAAATCGGTATAAGCTGCTGGTAAATATAAATATTTTTGCGTACTATTACCCAGTCCTACACCAAATAATCCCCCATTATTTATAGCAATAAAACCATTACATACTTGGTAACCAGTACTTTGAGTATATCTTTGACAGGGATTTAAAAAAGTTAGACGATCTATTTGTCCTTGTCTAAATAGTGTTTTACCGTTTAACATAAAGGTCAACACAATTATAAGGATTGCCCCTATTCCTATTTGAAAAGCTTTAGTTTTAATTTTTTTATCAACTGGTAAGGATAAAAAAATTAACGCTACCAAGCCTATAATAATAGTTGCCGTCCCAAAATCGGGTTGAAAAAAGGTAAGCATTGCTATTATAAAACCATAAAATAAGGGTTTAAATAAAAGAACAGGATTAAGCGAATCTTTATATTTAAAATAATATACTGCTATATATACAATTAAAATAGTTTTAGCAAATTCACTTGGCTGCAAACTATAAAAACCTAAATCTAACCATCTTCTAGCACTATTAATAACGGCGCCATAACTAAATAAAACAATTAAAGTTATAATAATTCCATATAAAGCCAAAGGGGCTAACTTTTTATAATTTTTAATAGGCGTTATTATAATAAAGAAAGAAACAATAAAACAAATTACTAAAGTAATGCTGTGTTTAATAAAAACAGAATACGGATTTCCTGATAAAGCGGCTCTAACACTAGAGGCACTAAATATCATTAATAATCCAAATAAAAACATTATAATTGATACAATTAATAGTTTTCGATCCATTTTGGCTAATATTCTACTCATATAACACACCTCGTATATTAATATAATATCATATTTATCTATTTTTTTAGCATTTAAGATTAAATTATAGGTTATTTTTATGACCAAATATACACCAACATAATAAATTATAATAGAATAAATTAAAGGAGGTAAATAAATGTATTCATATGGTTATGGCTCTGGATATGGTGGATATGGCTATTGTGGATGCCCACAATATTCATGCCCAACTCCATGCCCTGGATTAAATTCAAACACGGCTATTATTTTAGTTTTATTTATTTTGTTAGTAATTGTAATAGGTGCTCGTGTTCCCGTATAAGTTTAATAATAGAAAAAGGAAACTCAATGTTTCCTTTTTTGTCTTTTATGGTAAAATATAAATATATATGAGGTGATATTTTATGCTAATGTTAAAAGATATTATTGATGAATCTAATAAAAAACTAAGGATAGTAAGTAAAGGAGTGACCTTTCCATTAGATAAAAACGACAAAAAAAGAATAAACGAAATAATTGAATATTTAACTAATAGTCAAATTGAAGAAAGAGCTCAAAAATATGAATTAAGACCCGGAATGGGTTTGGCCGCTATTCAATTAGGAATTGATAAAAGATTTTTTGTTATTGTACATGAAGAAGAAGAAAAAGAGTTTAAAAATTATATAATAGTTAATCCAAGAATTTTAAGTCATTCTGAAGAATTAATATATGCTGGTAGCGGTGAAGGATGCTTAAGCGTTAACCGAGATATAGATGGTATAGTGCCACGATACGCTAGAATAAAAATTGAATATCAAGATGAAAAAGGAAACAAACAAATCTTAAGAGCGAGAGAAGAATTAGCTATAGCTGTTCAACATGAAATCGATCATTTAAATGGAATCTTGTTTATTGATAGAATAAATAAAGAAAATCCTTATCAAGATGAAGAAAAAATGAGAATGTTATAAAAAATAACCATTTAATATAAGTGGTTATTTTTTATTAATATTTTTTTTACAAAAAACATCTAATTAAATTAGATGTTTTTAAATTACTGCTAAAATAACGATGATTAAAAGGAGTGTTAAGGCAAAGAATATTTTGAGATTTAACTTTATGCTATTATAAGATTTTATATCTTTCTTAATTATATCATCTCCTCATTATATTATATGAGAAGAATAATCATTTATTCATACTTGAAGTTTTTCTTCTAACTTGACACTTACTAGTTTACTAACACCAGACTCTTGCATTGTAACTCCATATAGAACATCAACATATTCCATCGTTTTCTTCTTATGAGTAATAATTATGAACTGGGTTTTCTCTTTAAAATGTTTTAAAAATTTAGCAAAATTTAAAACATTTACTTCATCTAAGGCTGCTTCAATCTCATCTAATAAACAAAATGGAACCGGTCTAACCTTTAAAATAGCAAACAATAACGAAATAGCTGTAAGGGCTTTTTCGCCACCTGATAATAAGGATATATGTTGCAATTTTTTTCCTGGAGGTAGGGCTATAATATCTATTCCTGTTTCTAAAATGTTTTCTGGGTTAACTAGTTTAAGTTCTGCGTTCCCACCACCAAATAACTGTTTAAACACTGCTTTAAATTCAACTTGAATTAATTTGAATGCTTCTTCAAATAATTCTTTCATTATTAAATCCATTTCTTCAATTATTTCTAACAAAGTGTTTTCAGCTTTAAATAAATCATTTTTTTGATTTGTTAAAAAATCATATCTTTGGCTCACTCTTTCGTATTCTTCTATAGCCGCTATGTTTACAACCCCAAGATCTTTAATTTGCTTCCTTAATATATCAACTTTTTTTCTAGCTTCTTTTTCATCCATCGTTAAGATATATTCATTTCTAGCCTTTTCAAAAGTCATACTATACTCTTCATTTAGCCTGTTTAATAAATTGTCTAATTTAACTTCCAATCGGTTATTATTTATTTCGGCCTTTTTTAAGGCTTTTTCTTTTTCAGAAAGAACTAGCATTAATTTTCTGGAAATAATTTCATATTCTTCTATTTGTTCTTTATTACTATTAATTTTCTTGTTTATATCTTCTGTTTTTTGATTCAAATTATCTTTTTGTTTTAACGTTTCATAATAATCATTAACTGTTTTTTCTTCTTCTTCATTTAACATGTCGTTTAAAATGGCATCAAACCCTTTTAATTCGTTGGTAACGTTGCCTAATCTAATTTGATTTTCACTAATTATTTTTAATTTATTATCAATATTTTGATTGGTTGAATCTTTTTCTAAGATTAAATGATATTCTTTATGCTCATATTCTTTTATTAAAATATCAACATCATTTAATTTTAATTGATAATTAGAGTATTCTTTATCAATGTTATTTAACTTTTTTTCTAATTCCTCAATTTCATATTTTTCGTTAAAAACATTACTTGTTTTTTTATTTTGTCCCCCTGTTATTGAGCCTCCTATATGTAACAATTCACCATCTAAGGTGACGATTTTATAGCGATAATTAATTAGTTTTCCTATTTCATTAGCCCCATCAATATTATTAGCAACTATAACCGCCCCTAATTGATTTAAAATTATATTTTGATATTTATTTTCATACATCACCAAATTGGACGCTATATCAACAAAAGCAAGATGATTTTTAATTTTATTATAAGTTTCATCATCTACTTTTCTTGATTTAATAACATTAATAGGAAAAAAGGTTGCTCTTCCTAAATGATTAGTTTTTAAATACCTTATCGCTTCCTTGGCAGCTTGTTCATCATCAACAACAATAAATTGAGATGATAATCCCAAAGAAATATCAATAGCTGTTACATATTCTTGCTTCGTATCAATTAATTCTCCAATAATATTATGAATACCTTTTAATTTAGGAGAAGCTAAAACTGATTTCACAGAATGAAGTAACCTTTGGTTATTTTCAATTGAATTATCAATGATTGACATCTTATGTTTGATTTCCGTTTTTTGTAAAATTAATTCTTCCACTTTGTTTATAAGAATTTCTTTTTTTTGCTTATTATCATTTTTAATGTTATTTAAAGCTGCTATTCTTTTATCTATGTCAATAATATTTTGGCGCTTATTATCAATTTCTAGATTAGCGGTATCTATATCATTAACTAATTTAAATTGTTGTTCTTTTAACATTAAAACATTATCATGTAGTTTTATATCATCACTATGATATTTTTTGCGTTCCGTAATTATATTTTTTTGACCACTTAATTTTTCAACCTCACTAGTTATATTTATAAGTTCTTTTTGTGTTTTATATAATAATTCGTTTGCTTTAGTATGATCAAATTTAACTTTTTCAAGCGAAACATTATTATTATCTATCTCCGTATTTAAACTTACTATTTCTTCATTAATCGTTTCTATTTCTTTTTTAGTAAAATGATATTCGTCATTTATTTTTTGAATATCTTCCGCTATTAACGCTATTTCAATTTGCTCTAATTCTTTTTTTGAATCTAAAAATATTTGAGCTTTTTCACTTTGATCTTTTAAAGGTGCAACTTGAATTGCTAATTCATTAATAATATCATTAACACGAGCTATATTTTCATGCGTTCTATCTAATTTTCTAATAGCCTCGTCTTTTCTTTTTTTATATTTTAAAACACCAGCCGCTTCTTCAAAAATGATTCTTCTTTCTTCTGGTCTGCTACTTAAAATATCTTGAATATTCCCTTGCGTAATAATATTAAAGGATTCTTTAGCCATTCCTGAATCAACAATTAAATTAGTTATATCCTTTAATCGACATTTTTCATTGTTTAAAAAGTATTCGTTTTCGCCTGTTCGGTAAACTACTCTTTTAATAGCTATCTCAGAATAATCAACGGGAAAATATTTATCTTCATTATCAAATGTTAACACAACTGATGCCAAAGAAGATGGGTTTCTCGTTTTGCTACCAGAAAAAATAACATCAGTCATTGAACCACCACCACGTAATGATTTTACACTTTGCTCTCCTAATACCCATCTAACCGCATCAACTATGTTACTTTTTCCAGAACCATTAGGACCCACAATACCAGTAATTCCTCTTTCAAAGTCAATATTTAATTTGTCAACAAAAGATTTAAATCCTGCTATCTTAATTTGTTTTAAATACATAACTTCACCTTCTATTCAACTCTTTTGTTTAAGGCATCTTTTGCCGCTTCTTGTTCTGCTTGTTTTTTAGAACTAGCAATACCTATCCCTAGTTTAATCCCCCCAACTAAAACAGCTATAGTAAAGATCTTATTATGGGGTGGTCCTACTTGTTTTATTATTTCATATTCAATTGCTTTTTGATTTGTTTGAACAATTTCTTGTAATAAAGATTTATAATCAACAAAAAAATCAGTATCAGGATTTTCAATAATAGGGATAATTTTATTAAAAATAAATTCCTTTACCTTTTCTAATCCTTGATCAATATAAATAGCGCCTAAAAAAGCTTCAAATGTATCAGCTAAAATAGCTTTGCGGAATTTCCCGCCACTAGATTCTTCGCCTTTTCCCACTTTTATATATTCGTTAAAATTTAATTTAATAGCATATTCATATAAAGCGTTCTCACACACATAAGCAGCTCTTAATTTAGTCATTTTACCCTCTTCTAAATTCTTACTTATATATAAATACTCACTTATAACTAAATCTAAAACAGAGTCACCTAAAAATTCTAATCTTTCATAATTATCTTTGAGACCATGCTCATTACAATAAGACGAATGAGAAAAAGCCTGCTCGTATATACTTATGTTATTGGGTCTTATGTTCAACCTTTTTAGTATTTCCATTATATCACCTTTTATATTATATCATGTTTTTGTAAAATTTTTCTTCTATATAAAAAAAAGACTGGGAAAGTCTTCTATTAATATACTTGTTTTTGTAAAAAATCAATATTCTTATTCATAACATCAATAAAATTTATTCTTTCTTGTCGTTCTTGTTCAGTTAAGTTAGTACCCGTATTTAAAGGCTGTAATTCAACCTCATATGTATTAATAAACTCTGTTATAGTATCATTAATATCCTGATCACTTTTAACAAATATATATTTTATTTTACCTTTTTCAATCATTTCTCTTACATCGCTAATTTTTCTAGCACTTAACGCTGATTCTTCTAATGAAATAACTTCAAAGCCATATTTTTCTAAAAACAGAAAAACATTATTAGATACTATCAAAGTTTTATTTTCAGCATTTCGAGCAATTAAGTTTAATTCAGCATCAATTTCGGATAATTTTATTTTAATATTTTCATAATTATTATTAATTTCATTTTTTAAATAGGGATTAGTTATATATTCTTCAAATCCCATCTTTATGTTTTGAGCTAACATGAGAAAATTAGAGGGATCTAACCATAATTCTTCCATTCCATAAGAGTATTCCATATTCATGGCTCCATCAATTATTTTTAATTTTCGATTAATATTCAACATTTCAATAGCATAATTTTTCTCATTACTAAGTCCATTATAAATATAAAGTCCACCTTGACTATAATCTTGCAGTTGTTTGTTGGTTAATTTATAACTGATTACATCAACATTGCTAGGATATATACTTATAATCTCAGCGTGTTCTCCATACAAGAAGTTAGTAATATATTCAATCGGATAAACGGTTGTATAAATTATAATACCCTCCATCGTGTCTTTTTTAAAACAGCCTGAAACATTTAATATTAACACTAAAATAAATAATATTGATAATATTTTTTTCATTATTACCTCCTAGGTGGTACTGGCTCATATCCGTATGTTCCCCACGGGTTACACCTTAATATTCTTTTTATTGAAGATATAGTTCCATAAAAACAACCATAAGTTTCAATAGCCTCTATAGCGTAATTAGAACACGTTGGAATATGCCGACAATAATTATGCCATGGACCAGGAACTATTTGATAAAATTTAATTAACTTTATCATTATTTTTTTCATATAACCACCAATTATATTTTACGATATATTTATCTTTTTGTAAAATATAACTCCCTTTTATTATACTTATATTGCTAAATTAAGATGGTGCCGAAGGACAGAATTGAACTGTCATCTGATGCTTACCATGCATCTGTTTTACCACTAAACTACATCGGCGTGGCGTCCACGGGGGGTCTCGAACCTCCGACCTATCCCTTAGGAGGGGATTGCTCTATCCAACTGAGCTACGTGGACAACACATATATAATAACATAAGATACTACCTATTGGGTAGTATCTTATAAACTTATGGTACTTCTTTTATTGTCTTAAACCAATTTTAACAACATTAAAAAGAAAAACAAACCATAAAGAAAATTTATATCTAAATTTTATTCCATATTCATATGTACCCACTATTTTATCCATTACATTTATTACCCAACCTTCTATATGCTTAGTTGGTTTAATAGTCATTGGAAACATATGGGTTTCAATAATGTTTTTTTCTTTTTCAGAAACATTAAAACGTTCAACAGCGTTTTTAGCAGCTATTTGAGGATGTTGATAATTAGCTTTTAGATAGTCAACAAAGTTATCCTCTTGAATACAACCATAAAAGTCATGTAATAAACCGGCTACGGCTGCTGTTTTATAATCGAGTTTTAATTTTTTAGCCAACTTATATGAGAAATAGGAAACTCTTCTTGAATGTGTTAATCGATCAGTCCCATGATGGAGATGATTAGCGATTTTCATAAATTCTTCATCTTTTTGAATATGTTTGACTATCTCATAATATTGTTTGTCACATTCATTAACCTTCATCTAATGCTGCTCCTCTCTTGCATATTAACATAATATGAAAAATTATCTAAAACTTCAATAATATACAACTATCTTTATATTTTATTAAAAATAATTTTTTTTAATAACAAAAAAATATATAAACATAATATCATAAGAAGCATAAAAATTCTAGTTTTTTATCATTTTTTAAAAAAATTAATAGCTATAAAGTTGATTTAAAATAATTTTATCATATATAGAGCGTAATTCTTCATGTATATGTCAACTAAGTGTAATGTTAATATTTAAATAAATAACCATAAACTACTGGCCATAAAAAACATTCCTCCTACTAATCCATATATAGAAAGATAATTCTCACCATATTCTCTAGCGGTAGGGAGTAGTTCTTTAAATGATATATATACCATTATACCTGCTATAACTGAATATATTAAACCAAATAACACTTTATTCATAAATGGAATTAAAAATAAATATCCTACTAATGCCCCTATTGGTTCGGCCATACCTGATATAAAGGAATACATAAAAGCTTTTTCTTTGCTACCAGTAGCGTAATAAATAGGAACTGATACTGAAATTCCTTCTGGTATATTATGGATGGCTATGGCAATAACAATCGGTATTCCCACATTAAATGAATACAGTGACGTAATAAAAGAAGTTATACCCTCAGGAAAATTATGGATAAAAATAACCAACGCGGTAATTAATCCTGTTCTCATAAGCTTTACTTTACTTTGACGCTTCTTACGAATGACTAATAAATTAAATTTATTAGGGATAAATTTGTTTATTAATTCAGTTAACAACATCCCACTAAAAAAACCTATCATTGTATACATAGTGCCTATTTTTTGCCCATAATAAGAACTTAAAATATGAATTGATTCATCAAATATTTTAACCATAGAAACATAGATCATTACTCCAGCAGCAAAACCTAAGGTAATAGCTAAATATTTAGGATTATTCTTTTTAAAAAACAAACCAATACAACCACCTAATCCAGTCGATAGTCCCGCTAACAATGATAAAGTGAACGCTAAAATAGTATTATTCATAATTACCTCTTAATTATCTTTTTTTAATTATATGATTGAATATACAATTAAATAAAAAAGAATTCATTGACCATTTCAAATCAATGAATTCTTTTTTATGATAAATATTTATTAGTGTTTCATTTTAGTAACTCTAATGACTGATAAAAGGAAAAAAATAATGGCTATTAAAAATAAAATTCCTATCATAGTTAAATAACGAACTTGGTTATTACCAATAATTAATATATTACCCATAAAGACATTATAATCATAAAGAGCCTTGCTTGGAGCATTAGCAAAAACAATGCTAGTAGGACCTTTGGTAAATATTTCTTTAAACATAGCGGCACTATAAGTAACCGGTATAAACTTAACTATATTTTGAATAAAGTCAGGCATTACCCCCATTGGAACATAAACGCCGGCTAAAAACCCAATTAAGGTTCCTACAATTGAGGATACTACCGATACTGTTTTCTCATTTTTGATAAAAGTAAAGCCAAAGAAAGAAATACTAGCTACAGCTATAACGGAAAAGATAATACCTATTATTACTTTTATATTATCAAACATTGATAGTAATTCACCACCAACAAAGACAATATATAATTGAGCCAAAACAAAAGAAATCAAGGTCATCATTATTCCTAATATTATTGAAGATAAAACATATCCTAAAACAAGCTGAGATCTTTTAATAGGGGCAACAATAAAATCTTTAATAAATAATTTTTCTTTATCTTCAACCATTACCGATAAAGTGGCAATGGTAATAGTAACCGCATTAACAGCGATAATTCCGCCCATAATCCAGGCGTTAACCAGCCATTTTACCCCTTCTTCAACTTGATGTTCATGAATAAGTTGCTGAGTTAACATATCACCTAAAAACAAAGCATAAAGACCAATTATAATTAGCATTGATAAAAATGAGAAAAAGACAGCTGATTTGTTTCTTAAATATAATTTTATATTTCGACTAGTTATTTTTAATATAATATTCATTACTTATTCTCCTTTTATTTCTCTACCAGTGATATTAATAAAGACATCATCCATCGTCCCTCTTATAACTTCAAATCCTTTAATATCATCTTTATATTTTTCAATTATAGAAAGAGCGTCCATACTTGATTTAAGATCAATAATAACCATATCACCTTTGATTTTATCTTTTTTATTTAACTTCTTTTTCATTTTAGCAATATCTTTAGGAACTATTTTTAAAACATCATTACTATATTTTAGTCTTAATTGTTCTGGGGTATCATAGGCAACTATTTTACCATAATCAATAATGGCAACCCTATCTGATTGAGCCGCTTCTTCCATGTAATGAGTAGTTAAAAAAACAGTTGTATTTTTATCACTCTGTAGTTTTTTAATAATATTCCAAACAATAGTCCTAGTTTGAGGATCTAAACCAGTAGTTGGTTCATCTAAAAATAATATTTCTGGTTCATTTAAGAGGGCTCTTGCGATATCACTTCTTCTTTTTTGACCACCAGATAACTTACCATATGGTTTATCAATAAACTCTTCTAATTTCATCAATTTAGCAAGTTCGTTTATTTTTTCATCTAAACTAGGCGTTTTATAAAAAGATCCTCTTATCTTAAGGTTTTCTCTAACCGTTAATAGATCATCTAATAGCGATTCTTGAAAAACAACCCCTATCTTACTTCTAATTTCATCATCTTTTTGACCTAATTTAAAACCACATATATTGATTTCCCCACTTTCTTTGGTTAAAAAAGTAGTTAAAACATTTATTGTTGTTGATTTACCAGCCCCGTTAGGCCCTAAAAAGGAAAATAATTCTCCTTTTTTAACTTCAAAACTAATATTATCAACGGCCACAAATTTATCATATTTTTTAGTAAAATTTTTGACTTCTATAATATTTTCCATCTGTTTCTCCTTTATATAATATATTTATTATAATTATAACAGGTATAATAATAAGCATAAAGTTTTTTATAAAAATTTATAAAATTACTTTATAATAATTAACTATCAAATATTTTATTATTTGATAAAAATGAGTTTAAGTAAAGTCGTATTATAACAAGGG
>SKGN01000067.1 GCA_007117415.1 Bacilli bacterium
TTATAATTATATTATTAGGAATAGTGTTGTTTTATATAGGGTTTAAGTATATTCCTAATAACGATATTAAACTAGATAAAATCATTGCTTTAATATTCTTATTGTTATCTACTTCTTCTTTTATGCTTGCAAGAAATTTTCTTGGTGAACCTGCTGATAAATTAGCGTGGGATGCATGGAACTATAAAAACAATATATATCAAACTTTTATGGAGAGTAGAAAAAGCTTGCAGGTAACAGGACTATATGAGTATATAAAAAGAGATCTCTATTTAACCTATTTTAAAAAAACAGAAATTGAAGAAGGTTTATTTGAATATACAGATAATTATTTTTCAAATCAGGTGTACGAAGAAGAGTTAAATGAATGGACAGGTATATTTGAAGGGAAAAATTTAATTCTTGTGATGATGGAAAGTGTTGATGATTGGCTAGTGACTAATGATACAATGCCTACTGTAACAGCAATGATGAATGAAGGAGTAAACTTTGCCAATCATTTTTCACCTATATATGGTGGAGGGGCTACTTTTAATAGCGAATTTATGGTTAACACAGGGTATATGACTCCTTTTGATGGAGGGGCAGCTGCATATACTTTTAGCAATAATTATTTCCCTAATTCTTTAGCTAATTTGTTCAAAAACAAAGGATATCAGGCGAATGTATTTCACTTAAATTATGGAAGATTTTATAATAGAGAATCAATGGCAAAAGTTTTTGGTTATGACAAATATTATGGTAGTTATGATCTTGGAATATCAAGAGAAGAAGCAGTAAAAGATTCTCATTTTATGACTAACGAGATGTTAAAAGAATTAATTTTACCGGATGATAAATTTTTAAGTTTTATTATAACTTATTCGGTTCACATGCCATATACAAAAAACGATATTGAATGTTCGGTTAACCTTAATCAGGAAGAAAAGCTTATGATTGATAAAGATGAGGAATTAATTTGTATAAAAGCTCAGGCAAGGGAGACAGATAATTTTTTCAAATTATTATTAAAAGAATTATCTGATAAAAAACAACTTGATAATACGGTTATTGCAGCATTTACAGATCATTATGCATATGCTTTTTCTAATAAAGAAAAATTATATGAATTAAAAAATATAACTGATTATAATTTTTTACATAAAACGCCATTTTTTATTTGGTCAAACAATATTAATTCGATTGAAATTAATAAAGTATCATCTACAATTGATATTTTTCCTACAGTTGCTAATTTATTTAATTTAAATTATAAACCGTATCATTATTTAGGTAAAGATATTTTCAATGATTTATACAACGGTTTTGTTTTCTTTCAAGATTATTCGTGGTACGACGGAAATACATATTATAAAAACAATAATGTTAAATGGGGTAAAGAAATTGATGATAATTACATAGATAATATAAATAAATCAATTTATCATATTTTAAAGATAAATAAAGGAGTGTTAGAAACCAATTATTTTAATAATTGAATTATTAACAGATATTGAGTATAAACTAAATCATTGGATATAGATTAATAATAATAAAAGATGTATAATAGTATTAGGTGATAACATGAAAAAAGCAATGTTTATTTCAAGTACAGGTGGACATTTATCGGAATTATTACAACTTAAAAGTATGTTTAAAAAATATGATTATTATCTTGTTACTGAAAAAACCAAATCCAACATAGGATTAATAAATAAATATTCTAATAAGGTTAAATTTTTAGTATATGGTAATAAGTCACATTTTTTATCATATTTTTTTATATTTCCCTATAATTGTGTAAAAAGTTTATATTTATATTTTAGAATTAGACCTAAAATTATCATTACAACAGGTGCCCATACCTGTGTTCCTATGTGTTATATTGGTAAGTTATTTGGTAGTAAAGTTATTTATATAGAGACATTTGCAAACATTGAATCTAAAACTTTAACTGGAAGGCTTATTTACCCAATTGCGGACTTATTCATTGTTCAATGGGAAAGTATGCTTAAACTATATAAGAATGCTATTTATGGGGGGTGGATATATTAATGGTATTAGTGTTATTAGGAACTCAGGACAAGAGTTTTAAAAGAATGTTGAAAGAGGTTGTTAATCAAATTGATAAAGGTAATATAAAAGATAAAGTAATTGTTCAAGCTGGGCATACTAAGTATATAAGTAATAAGATGAAAATATTTGATTTTGTTAAAGAAGAAGATATTAAAAGGTATATTAAGAATGCTAATTATATTATTACTCATGGTGGAGTAGGGTCCATAATGGATGGAATAAAAAATAATAAAAAGATAATAGCAGTACCCAGATTGAAAAAATATTATGAGCATACTAATGATCATCAATTAGAAATAGTTAGGGAATTTGATAAAGAGGGATATATTATCGGATTAAATGATGTCAATGAATTAGAAAAAGGACTAAAGAGAGTAATAACTTTTAAATCTAAAAATTTTAAGAGTAATACTAATAATATGATTAAAATATTAGAAGAGTATATAAGTAATTAACATTGTATTTACACAATAAATTGATTATAAGTCATAAAAAAGATATAATAAAAATAAGAAGGTGATTAAATGGATTATCGATATAAAGAGTACGCTGAAAAATTAAGTAGGCAAAAAAAACAAAGATATAGGGTTGTTAGAAGAAGAAAAATAGTTGAAGGTATTACCGCGGTGTTATTAATGACGGCGCTGTCAGCTGGAGTTACTTATCTAGCTATTAAAGGTTGGATTAAAGAGGATGATGCTAGAATAAAGGCTATGGCCGAATTTAGGAATAAATATGTAACTACGGTGGTTAGTAGTGAAGAAAGAAAAGAAGCCTATAACGAATATAAAGAAAACTATTTTAGTGTTGATACGCTTGAAAAAACCAAATTAGATATTATAAACGAATATGGTGTTTTAATAGAAATGATAGTTGAAAATGAAGCGATGATGAGTGATGATGCTAAAATAAATTTAGATACTAATCGGATCAATAATACAATTAATAATTATGGTAATTTTAAACAAGGAGAAACGTCTATAGATTATCAAGGTTTAATGAAGATTGATAGGGTAGAAAAAGCATCCTCTTACTATAATGAAAA
>SKGN01000009.1 GCA_007117415.1 Bacilli bacterium
GTAACAATCTTTTTTAAATCATTAAAAAAAAGAAAAAGCTACTAGCATTCTCTTTTATACTTCTAAAATAACGGTTATAATCATAGGTTTTCTGGCGGTTTCTTTAAACAAATATTTTCCAACTTCATCTCTAATTTGATTTTTAATTTTATTGAATTCAACATAATTATTAACAGTGTTTTTATTAATTACTTTTAAAGACATTTTTTCAACTTCTTTTATTAATTCGGTATTATCTTTAACATATATAAATCCTCTTGTTAATACTTCAGGACCAGCTAAAACATGTTTAGTTTTTTTATCTAAAGTAACACTTATAATTAAAATTCCATTATCACTAAGCATTTCTCTATCCTTTAATACTAATTCACCAATATCCCCAACTGATGTTCCATCAATTAAAATATCCTCATGTTCAACTTTTTCAATAGTTGGTTGTAATTCACCATTTTTAAACATGGCTACTTGTCCATTTTGTTTTAATATTATATTTTTATCATTCATACCTAATGATGATGCTAATTTAGCATTAGCAACTTGATAACGATATTGGCCTATAACAGGAAAATAATATTTGGGTTTTATTAAATCAATCATCAGCATTAAATCTTCACTAGAAGCATGATGAGATAAATATTTTTCAGAAGATAAAGTCACTACATCTCCACCTAATCTAGCAATTTCATCTGATATTTTAACAAACATTTTTTCCATTCCATCTTGGACTGACTCTAAAAAAACGACCATATCATTTTCCGTAATAGAAATATATTTATCGTATCCATTTACAATTCGGTTTAAACTAGCAAATGGTTTTTCATGTTCACTAGATATTAAAATCACTACATTTTTATCTCTAATATTAGATAAATCGCCGATCTTACTTCTATCAATTTCTAAGTATTTCATATTAATAAGATTATTAATCATACTTTGTAATCTTTTACCCATAATCACTATTTTATGATCTGTTTTTTCTAATTCCGCAAATATTTCTTGAACGCGGTACATATTGGCCGATACAACATTAAAAATGATACGATTTTTTTTCTTATGAAGTGTTTCTCTAATTAAACTATGAATACGATGATTAGGTGAAGTATATCCCTGTTTTTCAGCATATAACGATTCACTCATCAAACATAGTACCCCTTGTTTACCAATATAGGCTAACTTACCTATATCTGTTTTATATGGACCAGTCATGGTAGAATCAAAAACAAAATTACCAGTATAAAAGATAGAACCATCTGGAGTATATAAAACATAACCCACATTATCAGGAATAGAATGAGTTAAGCTAATGGGGAAAATACTATTATTTTCAAAATTTATTTTACGATGAGGCGTTATTTCAATTAAATTATTAGATGAACCCCCCTCTTCTTCTAACATCTTTTTAACAATATCAATCGTAAACTTAGTACCATATATATTTATATCAGGTATTTCTTTTATTATATTAGGTAATGCTCCCACATGTTCATCATGACCATGGGTTAAGAATATACCTTTAATTCGATTTTGATTATTTTTTATATAACTAAAATCAGGAATTATATAGTCGATTCCAAATAACTTGTCATCTGCATACTTTAAACCGGCATCAAAAACAAAAAGATCGTTATCAATTTCAACAACATACATATTTTTGCCATCTTCGTTTAACCCGCCTAAACTAAAAATTTTTATTGTGCTCATTTTGTTCTCCTTTCTTTTATTTAATAAAGCATTAACATAATAATCTATCTTTATAAATTTGTCAAATTGTTTAAAAAGAAAATACTTTTAAAGTTAAAAGATTAAGTGTTTAAAATAAATTCTATTACTAGTGGCGCTATTATAATTAACATGATTAAAGGTATAAAAAATAAAACCGAAAAAACACTAATTTTGGTAGGTATTTTAGCAATTTCTGCTTTAACATCTAAAATTTGTTTATTTCTTAAATAACTAACTTGGTTATGCATTGTTTCTAAGATACTATTACCAAATATA
Source organism: Bacilli bacterium (assembly GCA_007117415.1). Lineage (GTDB taxonomy): Bacteria > Bacillota_I > Bacilli_A > RF39 > UBA660 > SKGN01. The sequence continues at coordinate 1,999 of SKGN01000009.1, forward strand.
TTTGACTGCGTAATATTTAAAATAATATTATTAACAGCCTCACTAGGTATTCTAAGACGCATATCAGTTAATGCTTCAGATAAAGTTTTACCAAACTTAATTTGATATAAAGTTTCTTTAAACTCCTTCGACAAATCAGAATCTATATGTTGACAAGTTATATCAATCGCATTTTCAAAATTTCGACCTGATTCTAAAGTTAACGTTAACACTTCAAAATAATAAAAAGCTTCGTGATCTAATTTTTTAATTCTTCTTTTTAAGGGCATTTCAATGACTATATAATATAACATATAATAATATAAAGCACTTATCAGAGGTGCATAAACAAACCCATCTTTAATAAAAAGAAAAACAAAAAGAAAAATAACTAAGGAAGAAAAGAAGCGAAAAGATAAAAAATTTTCGGTAGTTAAAGTTTGGTTGACTCCAAAAAGATTTACTCTTTTTTCAATGTTTTCAATATCTTTTTGACGATATATTCTTCTTATGATATTAATCTTTTCCCTATCCATAAAATCACATCCTTACCTTCAAAATTTTATGAACAGAATAAACATAAATAATATAGAAAAAAACAATAATACTTAAAATTACTAATCCCAATGAAGTTTCAATTAAAGAATAAAAATAAGTGGGATTTAAAATAATAATTATACTGGAAAAAATAAATGGTAAAAAAACAAGTGATTTTATCATAGCTCTAGAATTAGATGTTAACGATTTTAATTCTAACTGTAATTTTTTCTTGTCCAATAAAGATCTTTCAATTGAAGAAAATACTTTAACAATATTACCACCGGTTCTATTTAAGATGGTAAGGGAAGAAGTTATATACGCTACTTCTTCTAAATCTATTCTTTCGGAAAACCTTTTAAAGGCTATCTCTAAAGGTATACCGTACGATAATTCCATATATATCTTTTTAAATTCTTCTTTAATAGGTCCTTCTAATTCATTTTTAACAATATCAATCGCTTGCATCGTACTCCTACCTGACTTAAAAGCATTATTCATTATGATAATAGCGTTATACATATCATTCTCAATTTTTTTTCGTTTTAAATAATTGCTATATTTTAACCATACATCGGGGATAAAAAACCCAATTAAACCAATTATAATAATTTCATATACATAAGTATGCCTAAAAGCAATAATATCAGTCATTGCTTTTAATAAAACAAAGATAAATCCTATTAATATTTTATTTGCAATATAATCGGTAGCAATTTTACTGTTTTTATCAAAAAAATCAATATATTTACTATACTTTAAACTATAATTATTAAATATTTTAAATTTTAATAAAAAAACGGATAATAATCTAACCATTTTTTGGTAGATATTATAAATGTTATCAGCTAAAGATACCCTGTTTTCCATAATAGAATTAATACTATATTTACTTATTCTTTTTTCCATTACTAAAGATATATTGAATTTAATCAAAAAAAGCAACACACTTATTAAAACAACAACAATAAGTAGTTGGAAAAAAAACATTTCTAAAGATTCTAACATCTTTTCACCCTCTTTTACTCAAAAATATCTTCTATCTCAGTAATTCCTTTAGTTTTAAGCCTATCATAAACTTTTGGTTTATATTTATATAAGACAAATTCCCCATCTACTTCACCTTTTGTGGTTAATCCTTTTTTATTAAAAGCAAAGATTTCTTTTAATTGAATATGATCATCTTTAATACCTACTATTTCTGAAATGTTGGTAATTTTTCTTCTTCCATCGCTTAATCTTTCTAAATGAACTACTAAATCAATAGCATTTTCGATATACTCCCTGATAGCTTGGATAGGTATTTCCATACCCGCCATTAAAATCATTGTTTCTAGCCTATTAAGAGCATCAATTGGACTGTTAGCATGCATCGTAGTAAGCGATCCGTTATGGCCTGTATTCATGGCTTGTAACATATCAAAAGCTTCTTTACCACGAACTTCACCAATAATAATACGATCTGGTCTCATTCGAAGAGAATTTATTACCAAATCACGAATAGCAATTTCTCCTTCTCCCTCATAATTAGTTAACCTTGTTTCCAGGGAAACCACATGCTTTTGTTGTAATTTTAATTCCGCCGCATCCTCAATTGTAATAATACGTTCTTTATTACTAATAAATGATGACAAAACATTAAGCAACGAGGTTTTTCCAGAACCAGCTCCCCCAGATATAATAATATTTAATTTACCCATAACGGATGCCTCTAAAAATCTCGCCATATATGGTGTCATCGTTCCATTTCTTAAAAAATCACCTATATCATCCATATTTACTTTAAACTTTCTAATAGTAAGAACTGGTCCCTTTATTGAAAGCGGTGGAATAATGGCATTGATTCTAGAACCATCCTTCAATCTAGCATCTACCATTGGATTAGCAGTATCAATCGACCTTCCTAAAGGTTGAACAATCTTTTGAATAGTTCTTATAATATGCTCTTCATTAATAAACGATATTGATTCATCTTTGACTATTCCGCCATCTATCTCAACATATATTTCATTTATACCGTTAACCATTATCTCGGTTACATTCTCATCGTCTAATAATTCGGTTATTGGACCATAACCATTAATTTCATTATCAATTAGATTATAAATATGACTTCTTTCTAAATTACTCAAATCATATCCTTGTAAAACTTCATTTATTTCATCATTTATATATTGATCTAAGTTTTTATTAGCTGGAATATTACTATCAATTAAATTTTGAATAATTTTATTTCTTAAAGTATCTAATAATTCCTTATCTTTAAAAACTTCGTAATCGGATAATCCTTTTTGACTTGAAATATTATCCTTAAAATTAAACACATCAATTAGTTTTTTATTCATTTTTAAATATCCCTTTCTCTTCTTTTATTAAATTAAGGGCTATTTTTTTGTATCTTTCAAAATCAAGTTTCCTAGAACGTTGTATTTTTTTGTTTAAGAGAGGAATTTCACCTCTAATAAGCCACCTATCAATATCTTTGAAATAAAAAGCATTTGATATTATCCAATCAACATTATTTCTTATTATATTTTTTATATCAAACAAACTGAAAATATCTTTATTTTTTCGAGTAGCATTATTTAAAATAGTAATATAATTAGCTTTTTCGGTATCTCTAAATATTGAAATAAGCGATTTCATATTTTTTACTCCGATCGGATCATTAGTTAATAATAGTATTATATTATCGGCCTTATCTAAAACGGTTAAATTAATATCATTAAAACTATGACTAGTATCAAATAAAACCACATCATAATTATCAATGGCTTGAGCCATAATAATTTCAATATATTTTTTTTCAATTTTACTACCCAGTCTAGGATCCTTAGGACAAGGCAGTATATCTATTTCTTCATTATACTTAATAACATAATCATTGAATTTAGTATAACGATTATTATTTAAATCATCAACTAAAGTATAAACATCCTTTTTTTGGTTAATATCTAGCGCTAAAGCGATACCACCTGAAAATAAATCTAAATCAATAATTAGAACTCTTTTCTTTAAAAATGAATAAACACCCGCTAAATTAATGGTAAAAAAAGTTTTTCCTACCCCACCTTTAGTTGAAAAAACAACCATTGCTTTTCCTTTTTTAATAGCCATATTAGTTCCCCTTTTCTATTACCATTTCACCAGCTAGAAAATAACCTACGTAATTAGATTCTAAATGATAAAAATTTTTCCCAATAATTCCCCCAAAAATACTATTAACGTTTTTAGTTATCTTAAGTGTTATTTGATTATCTTTAATATCCAAAAAATAATTTTCAATATCACTATCATTTAAATATAAAAGACTCACCATTTCCGCTTTTATATTATCTTTTTCAATATTATCTAAACCATATTTAATAACTATTTTATTAATATTATTTAACTTTATAGCGTTATTATAATTATTACCTACATCAATAGCAAAAGTGGCTATAATTAATAAAATGGGTACTAAAATAACAAATAACACTAATACTTGTCCTCTATTATGATTCATTATATATCACTCTCGTTGTTTCTATTAAAAATGGTTTAGAGAAAATATACTCTAAGCCTGGTGTATAAGTATCAACCCCTGTAGTTAAGATAACAATCGTATTATTGTTATGATTATCTAAGACTATCTCAATACCACTTCCATAATATAATTCAATATGATTCATTATTTCCTCAACGGAACGATTAACATATAACATATCAATAACATCACCCATTATATTTTCTAATCGACTTTTTTCATAAAAAATACGTCCAAAATCAACCATTCCAATAAACATTGTTAAAAAAATAGGTAATATAAGAAGAAATTCAAGTAGTGCTTGACCTTTATTAAATTTCAATTTATCACCCCTATTTTCCTATCATATAAAAATTATATCAAATTTTCAGTTATTAAACAATAATAATTACTTTAATAAGTATAAAAAAAGATACCTTAGTATCATTTAAATTTATTAAGAACTATAATCTTGGCAAGAAATTTCTTCTGTTTATTATTTTTTAATCGTTATTTGTGTTGAAAAAAAGTAACTATTCCGTTACTTCTTCGGTTGTTAAAACATTCTTTCCTTTATAGAACCCACATTCTTTACACACGCGGTGTGGCCTAATTTGAGCACTACAATTTGAGCATTTAACAGTTCCATTCGCCTCTATTTTATAATGAGTACGACGCATTCTTTTTCTAGTTTTACTAACTCTCCTAAACGGAACAGCCATAATACCTCTCCTCCCTAATCATTAAGTAGATTAATTCTATATTCAATCTACGATTTATTTTCATCTTCTTTAATAAGTTCCCATCCTTCACCGCGTAACTTTAAAGATTCCGCTTTTTGACTTGTAACTTTTAAAGGAACTTCCATTACAATATTTTGCCATATAATTGGAATTATATCAATAGATTTATTAATAATCTTAATAAAATTTTCTTCTTTAACATCTTCTTCGGTTAAAGCTTCATCAATATTGATATTAAATGGATAAGCAACGTCTTCTAAGGTAATAGAACAAGGCAAAATCATTTCACCCTTAACCTTTAAATTTAAAACATAAAATTCTTAATCAGTAGAACTTATAAATCCCTCAACTTTAAGTTCGCTTAATTTTCTAATTTCAGTATTCTTTAAATATTCTTCATCTATTACTATGATTTCAGAAATTGTTATCTTTTCAATAAAATTATTTGCTAATCTCGATAAATTTATTTTCATTACTTCATCACAACCTCTAATGATTATACTATTTTTTTAATGTTTATGCAATGTTAATTATAATGTTTTTTTCTCGTTTTAATTAAATGTTGATCTTTATTATCATTCTTTTCGTATTTTTTCAAATCAGAAATAGAACTATCCGCTATTAATCTGACCGTAACTCCTTTTAAAGTGGCTATATTTTCTTTGATTAATTCTACTTTAAAAATGATATCATTACCATAAGATTCTCTTGTAACTAAGCTACCCAGCTTTATATCAGTATTCATCTAAACATCCTTTCTTATTAATAATACGCTTTAGGTTAAATTTTAGTTAGATATTAAATAGTATCATAACCTTAAAAAAAACGCAACAAGTGCGTTTTTTTTATTGAATGCTTATATTTTTTTTAGTAGATATTTCACTCTCTGCCTTGGGAACAAATATTTTTAAAACGCCATTTTCAAAACTAGCCGTAATTTTTTCCTCTTCTATTTTGCCTACGTGATAACTTCTTTTGTATTCGCCATAAAAACGTTCTCTTTTTATAAACTCTCTTTCATCCTTTACTTCTTGTTTTTTTATTATAACATTTAAATATCCTCTATCGTAATCAATATTTACTTCTTCTTTAGTAAACCCTGGCATATCTATTTCAATTACATACTTATCCGTATCATTATAAACATCTGATTTCATCATACCATGCATACTCATTGGTGGGATAACGATAAAATCATTAAAAGCATTCCCAAATAACGATTCATTATTATTCATTATTATTCACCTCAATATATTATATAGCTTTTACTGATTATTGATAATAATTTTATTTGATTTATTAAAAAAGAATATCTCTTTATTTAGATATTCTTTCTAAACCACCTATGTATGGACGTAATATTTCAGGGATATCGATAGTCCCGTCTTCATTATAATTATTTTCAATGAACGCTATTAACATGCGGGGAGGCGCAACCACAGTATTGTTTAAGGTGTGAGCATACTGCTTGCCTTCTTCGGTATTAATTCTAATTCCTAATCTTCTTGATTGAGCATCAGTTAGATTAGAACAACTTCCAACCTCAAAGTATTTCTTTTGTCTTGGACTCCAAGCTTCAATATCGATACTTTTACTTTTTAAATCGGCTAAATCACCAGAACAACATTCTAAACTTCGAACCGGAATATTTAGTGTCCTAAAAAAAGCAATCGTATAATTTAACATTTTTTCAAACCAATCTTTACTTTCCTTTGGTTTACAGATAACAATCATTTCTTGCTTTTCAAATTGATGAATGCGATATATACCACGCTCTTCAATACCATGAGCACCTTTTTCTTTTCTAAAACATGGTGAATAACTAGTTAACGTTATAGGAAGGTGTGCCTCATCTATAATTGTATCTTTGTATTTTCCAATCATCGAATGTTCACTTGTTCCAATTAGGTATAAGTCTTCGCCTTCTATTTTATACATCATATTATCCATTTCATTAAAACTCATTACTCCACTAACAACATCACTTCTAATCATAAAAGGAGGAATAACATAAGTGAAACCTTTATCAATCATAAAGTCTCTAGCAAAGGCTAAAATAGCGGAATGTAATCTTGCTATATCCCCAGTAAGATAGTAAAAACCATTCCCGCTTACTTTTCTAGCACTATCTAAATCTAATCCACTAACTCTTTCTAAAATATCTGTGTGATACGGAACCTCAAATGAATATTCTTTTTGATTTCCATATTTCTTAACTTCTACATTTTCAGAATCATCTTTTCCAAGAGGAACAGATGAATCAATAAGATTAGGGATCTGCATCATAATATGATTAATTTGAACACTTAACTCTTTTTCTTGGTGTTCAAGTTCTATTAATGTTTGATTTACCCTAACCACTTCTTCTTTTAGTGCTTCAGCTTCTTCTTTGTTTCCTTCTCGGTAACAATTTCCTATTCTTTCACTTTTTTCGTTACGTTGATGCCTTAACTCATCAGCCTGAACTTTTACTTCACGATTTTTAATGTCGAGTTCTAAAACCTCATCAACTAATGGTAACTTATAATCTTGATGTTTCTTTTTAATATTTTCTTTAACTAAGTCACTATCTTTTCTTATTAGATTAATATCAATCATTTTTTCCCTCCTTAGATAAATCTACATATTCAAACCGACATTTCTGTTTAGTTATATTCCCTTCCCCGAAAGGGTCTACCTCACTTATAAAATTAGATAATTTTCTAACCCATACCTTGTTATCATATAGAGAACGATAAACAACATGTTTTTCAAGCGTTTCACAATCCAGGGCTATATCTTGAACTATATAATAATTCCCCTTGAAATGTCTATAAACCTTATTTAACAGTATATCATTCATTTGAAATCTCCTCTCTTTTATAAAATAAAAGACACCCCATCCCTATAGGAACGATAATGTCGTGGTGCCATCCTAATTACACATAAGTGTATCTTAATTAAAATAACGGTTATCCCGAAAGTGAATACTAATTTCCTCACTTCACTCAAGAGTTGATTCACATAAATTCTTACTAGTTTCCACCCACCACTAGTTCTCTATTAAAAAAATGTTATGTTACTATTCTCTATCATCGTTTTATATAAATATATAAATAATATTATCATCTATACTCTATTATGTCAATATTTGTTACTAATAAGCGCGTTCTAATTCTGGATTATTTAAAACATAATAATTTTTGTTATTAAACGTTTTATATAACTTTAATTTATTGGAAATAATACTTTTATTAGCTGATATATTATCTACTTTAACCTCTAATATAACATTGTTTATTTTCCATCTCTTTATAATTTCTTTTAATTGTCCTAAAGCTTTACTACCATAACCTTTGTTTTGATATTTGGTTATTATTCCCATATCAACATTATAAAAGTCCTTTTCAGGTACAATTAAAATAAAACCAATATCCTCGTTATCTTTTTTAATAATAAAAGTCGCTACTGAGGTTATTAATCTATCTATTCTTTCACCAGCAAAAGTATTACTTATAGATTGATCATAATAAAATTTTTTAATCCAATGAACCTCAGAATTTTTACAGCGATACAAATTTATATTATTTTCTTCTTTCAAACAAACCATCCCTTTTAAAGATAATACTTATTGTTTAAATAAAAAAACCGCCTAGCGGAAAATCTTTATAATGGCGGAGCAGGAGAGATTTGAACTCTCGCACCAGTTTCCCAGTCTACACCCTTAGCAGGGGCGCCTCTTCAGCCTCTTGAGTACTGCTCCAACAATGTTATAATTTTACAACATTATCTAGTTTTGGTCAAGACTTATATATTATTATCTTATATATAAAAAGATATTTTTAAAATATCTTTGGTAAAATAAACTTTCGTTTATATTATAATTAAAATGGTGACCCGTACGAGATTTGAACTCGTGAATGCATGCGTGAAAGGCATGTGTGTTAAACCGCTTCACCAACGGGCCATTACGGAGCCTCAACTAGGAATTAAACCTAGAACATCTTAAAATACCTTAAGAGGCCTGATCACTGATCTATTGAAGCATAAAATGGTGGGCCTGAATGGACTTGAACCATCGACCTCACGCTTATCAGGCGTGCGCTCTAACCAGCTGAGCTACAGGCCCACTTATAGCCTTTTTTCAATGGACTAGTCTATTTTACCTTACTTTTTTTAAAAAATCAACCAAATTTAATTTTTTTTTTAATATCATTACATTATATATGTATATTTTACTAAATTTAGTAAAATAAATGTTATATTAATTGAAATTTTTCTACCATAAATTGTTTTATATTTAAAAAAATATATGACTTTATAAGTTCTGTCAAGAAGTTATTTTTGAAGTAACTGGCCATGTTTAAAACACCTAAAATACTAATTTTCAAAAATTTAGGTTTATTTTTTAAAAAAAGATGATACAATATAGTCAGAATTTATTTTATATTAAATTCTGAATTGTTTTTA
>SKGN01000019.1 GCA_007117415.1 Bacilli bacterium
GATTTAAAAAAGATTGTTACCGTAATTATAAATAATAAGAATAATAAAACAATGGAAACATAATAAGGAAAATAATGTTCCATAAATATCAATGACATAGAACAATTTTCAAATATATTTTGCGATAAAATAATTATAATAATACCAATCATAATTATATACCATTTATTATTATTTTCTTTTTTTAATTTAAAGGTTTCTTTAATATAAATAAAAATAAAGTAGATTGACATTATTAACATCATTATATTATATAAATAAATGTGAAGGGATAAAATATTTTCCACATTTGTAAAAAACCCCAAAAATTCTACTTTTTGTAATACATAATATTCAGGATAGCGATATAGACTTATTAATTCTATCCCAACCGTACTTACGGCAGAAACGAACAACATAAAAAGGGATAATGTACCAAACCCAATACCACCTAATAAAAAATAATTAAAACTTTTTTTTTCAATCACTTTATTTTTAGGGATGCTTAATATGGTAATTAATGGAACAAATAAATAACTAGCCAGTAATAAAGAATTTTCAATCATATTTATTCCACCGCTAATAAAATAAGGTTTTAATCTAAAAAAATCTATATGCGGGCTTAAGAAATAAAGAATAACGGTAATAGATATAAAAATGAGATAAAAAAACATTTGACTTGTTCTACAAATAGTTTCTATTCCTTTGGTAACAGCGTATATAGCGGGTAGAATAAATATAATAGCAGTAACTAATGGTGGCGTTTTAATTAAATATTGAGTAATCGCAAAATGACTGGCACTCCATGTTACAATAACCCCTATTAAAAGGATATATAAAGTTAAAACTAAATTGATTATATTACCTATTATATTACCAAATAAAAGTTTAGTTTTTTGAAAAATTATTTTTTCTGGTTGATAATTCATGATATAGATAATAAAAAAATAGGGTATTAAAACAACAAAAAAGGAAAAAAAACTAACTAACCAGGCATCTTGTCTAGCAAGATTAAAAATAATATAAGTTCCAAGACCGATAAAAAGACTTGCTCCCATTACTGAGGTCAAGGTCATTATTTGAAAACTTGAAATTTTATTTTCGCAATTGTTCATCTTCATCCCTCTTTCTTGAATGAGTTGATATAGCGCCCACATTATTAATTTTTGTTTCCACTTTTACTTTGTAATCAACGGTTAAAAAAATGTTTTCCCAGTTTTTTTCGTGTTTCTTCCAATATTTATAATGGTTTCGATATAATTGTTCACCAAAACCAGTAGGATCAGACTTAAAATCATTTTGTAGTATAGACATAATTTCTTCAATTACTTCTTTAATTCTTTTATTAATTGCTTTTTCAATTACTTTTATGTTCTTTGGTTTTTCTACTTCTATTTCACAGGTTATTTCAGATATAACGGCATCGGTCTTGATATTAATATTAAATAGGGGTTTATCATCAATAAATTCTATTTTAAATTCCCGTTTAGCCTTTGTTATAAAGGCTGTTCCATAATTATCCTCGTCATCACAAGGAAAAGAAATATGAGCATTATCAACATGATTTCTAATAAAGTTATAGCCGACACTAGTATCGGTATCTAAAAAACCACGCAGTTTATCCTCAAAAAAGATAGCGGCTCCGCCAGATTTTAATTGCACATTAGGTAATAAAGATTCGACATTTTCAGTTGTTTCCCCTTTTTCTTCATCATCATATACTATTTTTTGTATACTTGACATTGTTGCTTCTCTACCTGGAACATATAAACATTCCAACACCTCATCAAAAGTTCGGTTGCTAACAGTACTTTTTTCATCAGCCACTTTTTCTAATAATTCTTTAATATTATTAGAAGGAATCGTTTCTAATCTGGTTAAAATTTTCAATATGTTTAAAGCGGTATCATTATCAGCCACAAGCATGGGATATATTTTTCTTATTTTTCGGTATCTTAATAAAAAATCAACAATAGGCATAATTCCTTTACGGGCTAATTCTTCACCTATAATAGCAATTTCTATATGGCCTAAATATATTTCTCTAGGAATTGATAACATGGCTTCTGTAATCGCATCTCTTACACTTTTTCCTTTACCAATATATAAAATAACTGGACTTTGGCCTTCTAACTCACCACTGTTACCTGAACCGATTTTTTGGTTACTTAACACCTGCAAACTAACAACATATTCATCTTCTTCAATATCAAACCCTAAAGCGCTTACAATGGCTATTTGATTTAATTCTTTATAATTCCAGCACCCCGTATTTAAAATGATTAAAAGTAATAAAATTACATATTTTATTTTTTTCATATTATCTTTTTCCTTTGCTTGTTCGCTTAATATTTTTTTTGGCGGTATTAGTATTACGATTAAAAAATTTAGCTTTATTAGTAACAAAGATTCCGTTGTTTTGATTTTTTATATCAAACGGTGCATAGGGTTCTAAATAAGGAATTCCAAAAGATTTTATACTTGAGACGTTTATAATAAAAAAAACACTGACAATTAATAAGCCTATTAATCCTTCAAAAGCAGCTAAAACAATGAAGAGGAAGCGCCACCATTTAACGCCATTAGTAAATTCAATCGTCGAAATAATTAAGCCACTAATAGCGGTTATAGCTACTACGATAACCATAATGGGTGAGACTATTCCTGCTTGAACGGCAGCATCTCCTAATACTAGGGCACCTACAATCGCTAATGAACTTCCTAATTTTTGCGGTGTTCTTAAATCACTTTCTTTTAAAATTTCAAAAGTAATCAGCATTAAAAAAATTTCAATTATAGCCGGAAAGGGAACACCTTGTCTTTGGGACGCTAGATTAATAAGCAATGCATCGGGGATGGTTTCATGATTATGAGTTGTTACGGCAATATATAATGAAGGAACTAAAAGAGTTATAGTAAGGGCTATAAATCTAATAATTCGATAATAATTAACATTAATTACTTTTTGATAAAAATCTTCAGTTGAATGAAAAAACTCAAAAAAAGTAATCGGAA
>SKGN01000056.1 GCA_007117415.1 Bacilli bacterium
ATACCGTTTTATCAGTAGATGAAGCCCATGTGTTATTAGGTAGTAATAACACTCTTGGAGCTGAGTTTTTAGCTCAAGTACAAAGACGAGCTCGTAAATATAATACAGGAACCATAATTATCACCCAACAGCCGAGTGATTTTACAGATCCTAGTGTAATTACTCAGGGAAAAGCTATTTTTGATAATGCATCTTATTACATTATAATGGGTTTAAAAAAACAAGCTGTTGAGGATTTAGCAATGCTCATTGATTTAAATGATAATGAAAAAGATAGTATTAAATCATATAGTCAAGGAGAAGCTTTATTTGTGTGTGGTAGTAGACGTATGAGAATAAATATTATAGCCACTGACGCAGAACTTGAATCATTTGGATCAGGTGGCGGATTATAGTTATTAGACAGTGTAATTGGTGGTGATTTAAATGAATGATAAAGAACGAAAATTAAGAGGACAACAAGAAACAGGTGATCAGGAACCTGTCTTTTCAAAAAAAGATCAGGAAAAAGAAAGAGCTAAGCAAGCAACCGATTCGATTATAAAAGGTGCGGGCAAAAAATATTTAGAGTCCCAGGGCTTACCCCCTGGGGTATCAGATGCGGTAATAAATACAGCCGCTAAACATCCTATGGTTAAACATAAATTAAATAAATTAGAGAATAAGGTCGCTAATAATCCGTTGCTTAGAAAAAATTTAAGCAATGCTCAACCTAAGATTGATGCTGCCGAAAAAGCTTTATCAAGTACTAGAAAAGATAGTCCAGGAAATTTAAGCGGCCCTAAAATGAACGGTGGGGGCAATAAAGAAGCCGCTAAAAATGATCTTACATCAAAAATAGGTGAAAATTTATCTGATTCTGGAAAAAATTCAGTGTCAGATGATTCTAATCTAAATAAAGATAAAAAAAACAATGTTAGTCCTTCGTTACTAGAAGAACCGTTAGATTTTATAAAAAAGATAAAAAATATAAAGGCTATTGCTGGAACCATTACAGCAATATTACCAATTTTATTAAAAATATTTGTTGTATTAATAGTTTTTATGTTGATGGTTTCTTCAGCTATGCATATTTTTCAAAATATAGAAGGTGTAATGACCACAGTCGAAAAAACTATTAATTTTTTTGCTGGGATGGGCTTTGATACTGCTGAAAACAATTTTTTTGCTAGATTAGAAAAAGATTATGAAAGATATGAAAAATTTAACAAAAAAGATGAAGAGTTTGATATAGCGTTAATTGCGGCCACTATTCATTATCAAAAAGTTATTGATCCTAGAGAAGTTGATGAAGAAAACGAAGAAGAATATGATGAAAAGAATAATAATTTTTTTATTCATAAAAATCAAAAAAGAAATTTTTATATTCAAGTCTATGACAAATTAGGTTATGCTTATTCTGCAAAACTAGGAACAAGTAAATTACTTGGTAATTTAGTTGACACTAGAATAAGTGCAACTTGCATAGATTTACCTGAAACTTCTGTGGAAGGAAACTGGTGGGATAAAGTCAAGGCAAAAGCAAGCGGATATTGGAAAACTGGTGAAAACGTCGCGCACGAAGTGAAGTTAACGGGTGAAGATTTTTTAACAGTACTTGGATATATTCTTGAAGATACTTTTAATGCTACATTACAGGATATTAATCCTTTTTATCTAATAAATCTTTTATTGTATAATGATAGTGGTGAAGGCACAATAGTAAATAATCTAAATAATTATTTTGAAGAAAGATTTAAAGACATAGGTTATGACTTAACAAAAAATAATATTGGCCAAAAAATATATGATATGTTTGTTACAAATTCTAACTTTAAAGATACTAACTGTGGTGAAAATCAATTCAAAATACCTATAATTGAAAAATTTATGAATAGAGAAAAATACAAAGATTATTTAAGGAAAGTATATTTACCAAGACATCATGCTAATTGCAATAAAGTTGGAGAAGATAAGTATTCTTGTGAAGAAAATCAAGAATCTATTATTAATAAAATGATTGATGAAATATTCCGTCAAAGAGATTTATATTATTATTTAATTGAGCAAGTTAGGAGTTCAATATATGGAACTATTCCGCCCTATATTGTAAATCAATTAGAAGAACCTATTAAAGGTTGGTATCGAATGGGTTCTTGTTTCGGATGGAGAGTAATAGATGGTATAGGAGGACAACACAAAGGTATTGATATTTCGCAAAGAGAAGTGATTGAAGGAGAAAGATTTATATATGCTGTTGCAGCCGGTAGCGTTGATGAGGCTATAAATACTAATAATTTTAATTGCGGGGTAAGGTGTTTTGATAATGACGGTAAAGCTATTCGTTGCCCTTGTCCAGATGCAAGGGGTAATTATGTAAAAATTATTCATACTTTTGATAGTAATCAATATATAACCGAATATTTTCATTTGAAGAGTGTTTATGTACAAAAAGGTGATGTTATAGAAAAAGGACAAATAATAGGTTTAATGGGCAATACCGGAAGATCTACTGGTCCGCATTTGCATTTTGGAATGTATGATTATTCTTCCGGAAAGTATCTAAATCCGGGCAATTTATTTAACAACCCAGTTGAGGTAGGCGGCAATTGTTTATCTCCTTCTTCTAGATAAACTTTAAGTTTATATTTAATATAAGGGAAAGAGAAGATGTTTGTTTTAATAAATATATCTCAGGCTCAATTTTGAAATAATTAACATATTGTTTATAATTTCGTTAGATAAATTCATATCTTTTTGGGGTTTTAATAAAATAACCTTTTCTTCTTTTTAGAAAAATAAACAGCACCGTTATTATATAAAATTGTTTTAAATAGTTATTGCGCTGTAATTATGTATTTTAAATTGAATTAAAATATAATAAAAAGCGTAACTTAAATATTTATAAACAATATACATTTTTATTATTTATTGATATAATAAAAATGTATATTGTTTAATTTAAATTATGGAAGTGGTGATATAAATGAAATTAAAATTTTGTGCCGAACCAAAAGATTTTCTATATTTGTTTCTATTTGCTATATTTTTATTGTATGTAGTAGCAATTGGGGTTTTAAATATGGCTTCTTTATCTCAAGAATACGAATTGCATGGTTTAAACCCTATCATGGCTTTTACTCCTGAATTTTTATCAGCTACATTAATTTTTTATTTTTTAGCGTTCATTGGAATAGCGTTAACGGTGTCATCTTATTTTTTTGATCGTGAAAAAGGAGTAGGCTTTTTTGCTGGAAAATCTAATAAGGGTGGATACTCTAGATTTGCGGAACCAGAGGAGATGAAAAAAAGCTTAAAAAAAGTTAATACGACCGCTCCTGTATATAAATATGCGGGAATTCCTTTAGTTACTAAACCCAAAGAAGTATGGGTTGATGATGGAGAGTCGCATTCATTAATTATAGGGTCTACTGGTAGTGGGAAGACAACAAGGTTAGTAGAGCCTTTAATAAATATCCTTACTAAAAAAGGAGAATCAATGGTTATTACCGATCCTAAGGGTGAGTTATATGAAACGCATGCGAGTATGTTAATTGAAAAAGGATATAATATTATTTTGTTAAACTTAAGAAATCCTGAAAGGGGTAACGCTTGGAATCCTCTAATGTTACCATATAATTTATATAAAGAGGGTTCTGATAAAGCTAACGAGTTGTTAAATGATTTAGCTTTCAACTTACTTCATGACGAAAAAAATAAGGATGATCCTTTCTGGGAAGCAACTTCAGCTGATTATTTTACGGGGTGTGCTTTAGGATTGTTTGAGGATGCTAAAGAAGAGGAAATAAATTTAAATTCTATTAGTTATATGACTTCAGTAGGGGAAGAAAAGTATGGTAAAGATTCATTTATAAAACAATATTTTATGGGTAAAGATCCATCTAAACCGGTATATGTAAATGTTGCTAGTACGATTAATGCTCCTGACACAACCAGGGATAGTATTTTATCTGTTTTTAGACAAAAAGTTAAGATTTTTGCCCTTACAGAGCATTTATCAGAAATGTTATCGTATAGTGATTTTGATATGAAGGATATTGGTAGACAAAAAACGGCAGTGTTTATTATTATTCAAGATGAAAAGAAAACTTATCATGCTTTAGCAACAGTGTTTGTAAAACAATGTTATGAGACGTTAATTGATGTGGCGCATGAAAACGGTGGTAAATTACCTATAAGAACTAACTTTATCCTTGACGAGTTTGCTAATATGCCACCGTTAAAAGATGTTACAACGATGATTACGGCGGCTAGGAGTAGGCAAATAAGGTTCAATTTAATTATTCAAAATTATGCTCAGTTAAATCAAGTGTATGGCAAGGAAAATGCCGAAACAATAAAAGGGAATTGTGCGAATGTTATATATTTAATAACCAAAGAGTTAGCGGCCTTAGAAGAATTAAGTAAATTATGTGGTGATAAAAAGGAAAAACCAAAGGAAAAAGGTGAAAAACCTACTATTAAACCTTTGATTTCAATAAGTGATTTACAGCGTTTAAAAATGGGAGACGCTATAATTATTAAAGATAGAGTATATCCCTTTAAAACCAAACTTATTCCAATGTGGGAATATAATTTTGGAGAACCTAAAGGGGTTAAACCGACTTATCCTGAAAGAACAACGAGAAGAATATCATTGTTTGATGTAAGAGAAGTTGTAAAAGCTAGTAAGAAAAATGATATGTTCAATATACCAAACAACAACAATAAAGATTTTAATCCTTTTTCTTTTGGTACCCCTGAAGGTGGGGAAAATAAACCTTTTGATGTTGACGATTTAATTAAAAGAATTGACTCTAAAATTGCTGAATTAGAAGCTGAGGAAGTTAACGAAGAGAACAATAATATAAATAAACCAGATGTAATTCCTGTTTCAACTAATAATATAATTGGTAAATTAGAAGAAGATAATGAAAAAGTAGAGCCAATCCCTATTAGCATAAAAAAGGATATAGATAAAATAATAAATGATGAAAAAGAAGAAGATGTTGGGGATGATGCTTTCTTTGATGATTTCTTTGATGATGAAGAAGAGTAAAATAAAAAGACTTCAAATGTTGAAGTCTTTTTATTATTCTACAATCCAAACAGTGTATGTTTTTCCTTGCTCAACTTTGTTAGGAGATCCATTATTAGTAGGTGAATCAGGGTGAATCATTCCTGGGGCTAAAGTGTTGTGTGATTTTTTAACAAAGTTAAATTTAACATCTTTATACCTACTTGTAAATTCTTTTCTTAAATCATTAATGGTTCCGTCAGCACTTTTTAAAGGGTAATACCATAATTCGCTTATAGCAAAGTCAAATACTTGTGGTTGACCTTTACTAAGTGTTAAGGTTACAGTAGAACCAGCTATTACCACAGCTCCATTATTTCTTGATTGAGATGTAACAACATCTTTATTAACATTATGGGAATAAGATCCCATTTTAAAACTACATTTAATGTTTAATAAATTACATTGATTAGTTGCTTGAGTTTTAGTTATACCTATAAAAGAAGGAATGGTAACGGGTTTACCTTGTGATATGGTAATTATTATTTTATCATTATTAGATATTATATCTCCTGTTTGATGAGACATTATAATAATATCACCATTTTTAACATTACTATTAAATTCAAATTGTTCTTCAATTTCAATATTGTATTTATTTCCCCATTCTCTAAAATCATATAAAGATTTTAAATCAGGCATTCGTAACTGCCCTTTAGAAATGATAATATTTATTAGCGTCCCTTCTTCTATAATATCTCCTGCTTGATAATTTATATCAATAACATTTCCAATAGTTATTACTTCATCATATCTTTCTTCAAAATTAATTTTTAGATTTTGATTGGATATCCAATTTATAATATCTTCTACACTCATGTTAGCAAGATCGGGGACAATTATTTCTTGCCCTTTAGAAACCGTTAAAATTAAATTATTACTTGCTTTAGGATCTAATAGTTGATTAACCGCCATATTTTGATCAATAATATTATTTCTTTTAATATTTTGATCGAATTCAAATATTAACTCAAATTTAAAGCCATGTCTTTTTAACCATAAGGTTGACTCAAACAAAGTTTTATTCTTAAAATCAATTAATTTAACTGGTATTAAATCTTCTTCATTTCCTAGTGAGAAAGAGAATAATATTTCTTCATTTCTTCTTAATTCACCGTTTTTATCTTGATTTATAACAATATCTTTTTCTTCTTCCGAAAACTCAAAATTTATAACAGCGTTATTTAAATGATTGTTATCAATAAATTTTATAACTTCATCTAATTTCCATCCTAGCATATTAGGGACAATGACCATTTTTTCATAATTTGGGCCTTTTGATATTACCACTTCAAGGATATTTACTTGATTTAAAGTTGTTCCTTCTTTAATGTTTTGACTAATAACATAAAATTCTGGAAAAACATCGCTGTATTCATATATTTGTTTTATTTCTACATTATTGCTACTAGCCCATTTTAAAACGTCTGTCACATTCATATTAATAAAATTATCAACTGTGCCTTCTTTTTGAATTTTTAAAAATTTTATATCATTCAAAAAATTAAAGGATATAAAAGTAATAAAAAGAAGGGCGGCAATGGGAATATAGATTGTCTTTTTTTCTTTAGTTGTTTTTATCCCGATAATAGCGAAGAAAACGCTAAATAAGCATAAAATAACGGCATTAATAACCAAATTAAAGTTATTTACTAAATCTATTATATTTATTAAAGTATAAACGGTATAACCAACACTTAATAATAAAGTTATGAAAAGAAATAAGTAGGTAATTTTTTTATTCATATCGTCATCCCCTTATAAAATCATTATATAATAATAAGTTTTAAAAATAAATAGCAATATTAATCATTTTACTATTTCTTGTCATATGTTTTTAGAATATATTATATATAATTACATAATATAGTAATGTCACACAGGTTTGTGTGGTATTTAAGACCTAGGTACGCCTAGGTCTATTATTTTTTTAAATTTTATTGTATAATGGAATTAGAATAAGAGGTGGGTATAATGAAGAACTTTAAAACAATGGATGGAAATGAAGCTTGTGCTAGAATAGCGTATTTATTTACTGAAGTAGCAGGTATTTATCCGATTACGCCGTCTTCACCAATGGCTGAATTATTGGATGAATGGAGTAATACTTCTATGACTAATATTTTTGGTGATAAAGTAAAAGTTGTAGAAATGCAATCAGAAGCAGGAGCAGCCGCATTAATACATGGCGCTTTACAAAGTGGGTGTTTATCCTCTACTTTTACGGCTAGTCAAGGTTTATTATTGATGATACCTAATATGTATAAAATGGCAGGGGAATTATTACCTTGTGTAATACATGTGGCTGCTAGAAGTATTGCAACACATGCGCTTAGTATCTTAGGAGATCATCAAGATGTTTATGCGACTAGGATGACGGGGTTTACCATTATGGCTAGTTCTAGTGTTCAACAAGCAATGGATTTAGCAGCTATATCTCATTTAGCGGCTATAAAGGGGAGTCTACCCTTTTTACATTTTTTTGATGGTTTTAGAACTAGTCACGAGTTGCAAAAAATAGAAGTGTTAGAAAAAGAAGATTTACTATCTATGGTTGATATGAAAATGATTAATAGTTTAAGAGAAAAAAGTTTATCCCCCTTTAATAAAGTGATAAGAGGCACTGCTCATAATGAAGATATTTATTTTCAAGCAACCGAGATCAGAAATCAAGATCATTTTGATATTCCGGATATAGTAAATAATTATATGATTAAACTAAAAGAGAAAACAGGTAGAGAATACAAGCCCTTTAATTATTATGGGGCTCAAGATGCAACCGATATTATTGTAGCGATGGGATCTGTTTGCGAAACAATTAAAGAAACGATTGATTATTTAATTAAGGATAATCAAAAAGTAGGATTAATTGAAGTTCATTTATATCGACCTTTTAGTGAAAAATATTTTTTCGATGTATTACCTAAAACAGTTAATCGCATAGCGGTTTTAGATCGAACTAAAGAGCAAGGTAGTAATGGGGAACCACTGTATTTAGATGTAGTTAATTTGTTTAATAAAGAACAACATAAACCTTTGATTATTGGTGGTAGATATGGATTGTCTGGTAAGGATGTTAATCCTAGTGATATATATTCAATTTATCAATTTTTAAATAGTGAAAAGAATTTCAATAGTTTTACTGTTGGTATAATAGATGATGTTACTAATCTTAGCATTCCCAAGTTAGATTTTAAAATAAATCGTAACGAGACTTTAGAGTTCTTAATTTATGGTTATGCTTCAGATGGAATGATAAGTTGTTCCAAAGATATAATTAAAATGGTTGGTGATTATACGGACGCTAATGTTCAAGGTTATTTTCAATATGATTCTAAGAAAAGTGGCGGTTTAACAAGAAGCCATATTAGGTTATCTAGAAAGCCAATTAAATCAACGTATTATGTCAATGATCCTAATTTAATAGTATGCTCTAAAGAAGCTTATTTGGGTCGATATGATATGCTATCTAATATAAGAGAAAAGGGAATATTTTTATTTGTAACTAGTTTAGATAAAAATAAAGTAGTTGAATTATTATCCAATGATATCAAAAAATTATTGGCTAAAAGAAAGATAAGTTTTTATATTATTGATGCTTATGCTTTAGCCAATAAGAATGGTTTGAAAAACAAAATTAGTATGATTATTGAGACATGTATTTTTAAAATGGTAAAAATAATAGATTATCAATTTGCTGAAAAAAAAATAAAAGAAAACATTGTTAAAAATTTTGCTAGAAAAGGATCTAATATTGTTGAATCAAACTTAGCGGTTGTAAAAGAAGTTGATAATTATTTAAAACAAGTTAAGGTTAGTCCAGAGTGGGTTAGTTTAAAAGAAGAAGAGCAATCAGTTTTCGTTAAAGATAAACCAATTGATAATAAAGTATTTAATATGATGGAAAATCTAGAAGGTAATGAATTAAAAGTATCAGATTTTAAAGATTATAAAGATGGTTCTTTTATCGTAGGTACAACCCAATTTGAAAAAAGAGCGATTGGGGAAAATATACCTGTTTGGATTCCTGAAAATTGCATTCAATGTAATCAATGTTCTTTTGTTTGCCCACATGCCGTTATTAGACCGTATCTTTTAGATGAAGCTGAATATAATAATGCTCCTGAACCGGTTAAAAAAGAAATTTTAAAAGCGTTAGGAAATGATTATCGCTATAAGATAGGAATATCTACTTATGATTGTACTGGTTGTGGAGTATGCGTTAAAACATGTCCTGGTAAAGCCGGAAATAAAGCTCTTGAAATGAAGCCTTTTGAAGAAGTAATTCATAATAATGATTATGATTATTTAAATGAGAAGGTAAAAATAAAAAAGGAAGAAATAAAACCTACTATAAAAGGATGTCAATTTCAAAAACCATTATTTGAATATAGTGGGGCTTGTGCAGGTTGTGGGGAAACGCCTTATTTAAAATTATTAACCCAATTATATGGGGATAGATTGGTTATAGCGAACGCTACTGGATGTTCATCTATATATGGAAGCAGTATGCCTAGTGTCCCTTATTTAGTCCCGTGGGCAAACTCATTATTTGAAGATAATGCTGAATTTGGATATGGAATGGTTATAGCGGATGATACGATTAAAACGAGAATAAAAAGAATTATTGAAGAAAAACAAGAACAAGTAGATGAAAAAACAAAAGAGCTCTTAAATCAATGGTTAGATAATTATCGTAATTATGAAATCACAAAAATGGTTTATGATAATCTTGATTATGAAAAAATTCCGGAATTAAAAGAACTGAAAAACTATATTCCTTCAAGAAGTGTATGGATGGTTGGAGGAGATGGTTGGGCTTATGATATTGGATTTGGCGGTATTGATCATGTTTTAGCTAGTAATGATAATATCAATATATTAGTGCTAGATACGCAAGTGTACTCTAATACTGGTGGTCAATCATCAAAGGCCTCAGCAAAGGGTTCAATCGCTAAATTTACGACTAGTGGTAAAAAAACAACTTCTAAGGATTTAGCTAGAATTGCTATGACTTATCCTAATGTTTATGTAGCTCATATAAGCATGGGGGCCAATATGAATCAAACATTAAAAGCTTTTATTGAAGCTGAACAACATGATGGTCCATCAATAATTATTGCCTATTCAACTTGTATACTTCAAGGGATAAAAGCAGGAATGGAAAATAGTCAAGAACAACAAAAAAGAGCCGTTGAATGTGGTTATTTCCCAATTTTTAGATTCAGTCCTAAAGACGAAAAATTCTATTTAGATTATAAAGAACCTAATTTTGATTTATTTAATGATTTTTTAAATAGCGAAAACAGATTTTCAATGTTAAAGATAGTTAACAATGAGAATGCTACTAAAATAATGGAAGCGACTAAAGAAGACGCTATAAAAAGGTTTAATTACTATAAATCGTTAGAAAATAAAGAAAATTGAATTAAAACATTGTTTTTAGTTACATAATAATGTATAATCAGTGAATGCAAATTTTTAGGAGGTATTCATGGAAAGAACATATGTAATGCTAAAAGCAGACGCTTATCAAAGAGGTTTAATAGGTAAGATAATTAATCGTATTGAAGAAAAAAAATATCAAATAACCAATATGAAAATGATTTTATTAGATGAAGAAATATTAAAAGATCATTATAGTCATCATGCTAACCAACCCTATTTCCCAAGAATATTAGAGTATATGACAGCTGCTCCTTCAGTAGCAATGATAATTGAAGGAGAAGGAGTTATTGATGGAATGATTGAAATGGTTGGAACTACTAAATGTTTTGAGGCAATGCCAGGAACAATTAGAAGAGATTATGCTGTTACTGATTATGAAAATTTAATTCATCGATCTGATTCTAAAGAGAGCGCTGAAATAGAAATAAAAAGATTTTTTGGAGAACTTTAACCAAAAAATCTTTTTTAATATATAAAAAAGAGACTACACCCCCTGAGGGTAGTCTCTAAAAGAATAAAAAGGGGTTGGCTAGTGTGATACTAGCACCAATTCGCCTTTTGGGAATTGGTAAGCTATATAATACTGATAATTAGGGTTAATGTCAAGTGTTTTCAGAAATAAATTTTTTTATATA
>SKGN01000031.1 GCA_007117415.1 Bacilli bacterium
AAAAGCTATATGTTCTTTATCAAACATGTTATGTGATAATTATAAGATACAAATTATTTCTACATACAAGTTACAAAGTAAACCTGTCTTTTATTTGAATGAAAAAGTTAGTGTTGAGTATTTAATGGAAGAGGTTCCAAACAAACAAGAATGGCTTAATAATTTTAAAAAAGGCAAAGTATTTGCTTTTCTTAAAGAATCAATAATAAGTATAAAAATCCTTTACTTGAGAAAGAAGAGGATGATTGAAGCATTAAGATGCATTGATAGTGACATAATTATATCGACAAGACCACTACACAATAAGTTGTTAGGCAAGTATGGAAGAAAAGAATCGATAAAAATAGCATGGGAACATTCTCATCACAATAATGATTATAATTATATAAAGGAGTTAATTAATTCTTGTAAAAATATTGAATATTTAATACCTGTATCTAAGGAATTAACCTCTTTTTATGCAAAAAAACTTAAACCAGAAACTAAATGCAAGCATATTTCTTTGGCGCTTGATGAAATACCTAAAGAAAAGGCTTTGTTAAAAAATAAGAGAATTATTTCAATTGGACGCCTTTCAAAAGAGAAAGGTTTTATTGAGTTGATTGAGGTTTTTAAAATGGTTAGTAATAAACAACCTGATTGGCATCTTGATATAGTAGGAGATGGACCTGAAAAAGAAAACATAATGTTAAAAATTAAAGAAAAAGGATTGGAAAAAGTTGTTACTATGCATGGGTTTATGAATAAAGAGAAAATTAATGAAATGTTGCTAAGTAGTAGTATATATGTAATGACCTCTTTTTTTGAATCTTTTGGATTAGTTTTGATTGAAGCAATGTCATATGGGGTTCCTTGTATAGCGTTTGACTGTGCTAAAGGGGCGGCAGAAATAATTGACCATGGTAATAATGGATATATTATTAAGGAAAGAAATAAACGAGCGATGGTTAATAAAATTATTATGTTAATTGAAGGGAAAGACAAAAGAAAAGAACTTGGGACTAGTGCTAGAGAAAAATCGTTGGTATTTGATCCAAATAAGATAAAAAAAGAATGGATTAATTTAATCGAAGAAGCATAATTTCGTTTATAGAAAAGGAGTAAATTATGAATAAAATTAACAGCTATATTAAAAAAAATATTGTTTTAATAATCTCCTTTTTGGTAGTTATTCAACCTATCATTGATGTTTCAATTGGTTTTTCAATTAATTATAATTTCCTAGTTAGCGCGACATCACTTATTAGAATGTCTATTTTAGGTTTTTTAATTTATTATCTATTGTTGTTAAGTGAATGCCAATTAAAAAAGAAAGTTATATTTTTATTAACCATAATAATGCTTTATTTAATTTTGTTTTTTATTAATCAAGGGTTCAACTTATATGAATTAAAAATGGCCCTTAGAACCTTTTATTTACCAATGTTGTTTCTTTTAATATTTCAAATAAAAGAGGATAAGGAAAGTTTGATTAATAAAAAATATTTATTAATAACTTTGGCTATTTATGCTCTTATTATATTGCTAGGATATATGACTAATACGGCTTTTAATACCTATAATGAGGGTAAGATAGGTACGTCTGGATATTTTTATGCTGCTAATGAGATTGGGGCTATAATAGCGATTCTTTTACCTTTATTATTTAATTATGTTTTTAATAAAATTAATATTAAAAAGTTATTATATTTTTTATTGGTTATTAGTTCTATTATTATATTAGGAACTAAGACTCCTTTGGTAAGTTTTTTGATATGTTCTATATATCATATTGTTAGGGTTATTAATAAAACAAACTACTTAAAAGTTGGGTTAGGTATTTTAATAGGTATAACTTCATTATCTTTTTTTATAACGTTAACACCTATTTATGAAAATACAAAGATCCATACATCTTTCTTAAAAATAACTAACGCAAGTCAAATTATAAAGGATCCTGAAATGATAGATCATTTTTTGTTAGGTTCTAGATTGAGATTTATGAAAGAAAATCATAATCTTTTTGTTAATAGTAATATTATTAATAAATCATTAGGGATGGGATATTCAAATAATTCAAAACTTGCAGAAATGGATTTTAATGATATAATATATCGCCAAGGAATATTAGGGTTCATTATATACTTTGGCTCTATTTTGTGCGTTATCTTTTTTAAAAAAAGGAAATATGATAGGGACTATATTCTGCCAGTAATGCTTATCTTATTAATTTCAGCAGTGGTGGGACATGTTCTTGTAGCGCCTGCTGTAAGTATATTTATAGTATCCATTTTATGTCTATTTATAAAGGAGGAAACGAGATGAAGGTAAGTGTAATTGTTCCTGTTTATAATACGAGAGACTATTTGAATAGGTGTTTAAATTCGTTAGTAAATCAAACGTTAAACGAAATTGAAATAATAGTAATTAATGATGGTTCTAAAGAAAATATTGAAGATATAATAGCTAAATATAAAGAAAAAATAGTATATATTAATAACGAAAATCATGGTATAGGGTACACTAGAAATTTAGGAATTAAAAAAGCTAGTGGTGAATATATAGGATTTGTTGATAGTGATGATTATGTAGATAAAAAGATGTATGAAGATTATTATAATTACGCTGTTAAAAACAAACTTGATATGGTTGTTGGCAATTATAATAAAATAACAAAAGATTCCATTGAAAAAGTAAAAATAGAAGATTTTGAACCAAGTAATCTTTATGATAATAAGGAAATTATTATTAAAATAGATTATGGACCATGTACTAAAATATTTAAAAGAGAAATAATTAGTAATTATAATATTTCTTTTGAAGAAAATTTAAAATATGAAGATATGCCATTTGTTTTAAAGTGTTTAAAGCACAGTAATAAAGTAGGTTATATCAATAAATATTATTATAATTATAATGTTAGAGATAATAGTGAAACAACAACTTTTAATGAA
>SKGN01000001.1 GCA_007117415.1 Bacilli bacterium
AAAATATTATTCCCTGATGATATCTTAATTGATGTTACAGGTGAAGGATACAATGATAAAGGTGAGTTAAAGATTAAAGATAGTAAAGAAAATAAAAGGATATTATCAGATATTAAAGAGATATGTGAAATTGGTATAATGGCTAATGAGTCTAACTTAGAACATGATGGTCATAAGTGGAAGCATTATGGCGATTATATTGATGTAGCGTTATTATCTTTAAGTTATAAAGCTAAAATAGATCCGGCTAAAATAAGAAGGCAAAATAAAATAATAGGGGAAATACCTTATGAATCAGACAATAAATTTTCCGCTACCTTTTATCAAAAAGATAATAATTGTTATGTAGGTTTAAAAGGGGCGGTTGAAACGGTTTTAACTTTTTGTAATAAAATGAAGACAAATGATGGAGTTAAAGCTATTAATACTAAAAAAATTGAAGAACAAGCTTACGATTTAGCTAAAGATGGATATCGTGTTTTAGGGATGGCTATTTCACCTTTAAAGCATTTTAAAGAAAAAGACCACTATGAAGTAAAGGATATTCCTGAATCAATATTTGTAGGTTTAGTAGCCTTTATTGATCCATTGCGTTCTGAATCTAAAAGAGCCGTTAAAAAATGTCATAATGCTGGAATAAAAGTAATTATGATAACTGGAGATCATCCTGCAACAGCCGCTTCTATTGCTAGAGAAATAAATTTATTAGGTGAAGAAGAAGTTATTACGGGAATTAAGTTAGATAAAATAAGAAAAAAGAATGAAGAAGAATTCGATAAAATAGTATTAAAAACAACTGTTTTTGCAAGAATTTCCCCTCTTCAAAAGTTACAAATTGTAGAATCATTACGAAAACAAGGAGAATTTGTAGCGGTAACTGGTGACGGAGTTAATGATGCTCCCGCCTTAAGAAGCGCTAATATAGGTGTTGCTATGGGAACTGGAACCGATGTTGCTAGAGAAACTAGTTCAATGATTATAACGGATGATAATTTCTTATCAATTGTGCATGGAGTTGAAGAAGGTCGTTTTGCCTATGATAACGTTAGAAAAGTTATTTATTTACTTATATCGACTGGTTTTGCTGAAGTATTATTATTAATTTTAGCTATTATTACCGGGATGCCATTACCTTTATTAGCGGCTCAAATACTATGGTTAAATCTAGTTACTAATGGCATTCAAGATGTGGCTTTAGCGTTTGAAGGTGGTGAACCAGGGGCTATGGAGAGAACTCCTCGTAAACCAACTGAAAAAATATTTAATCGCCAAATGATAGAACAAACCCTTGTTTCTGGTTTTGTAATGACGATAGCCGTATTTGCCTTATGGTATTATTTAATCAATACTAACGTAATTAGCGAAGAAGCTGCTCGTAATTATGTTCTTATGTTAATGGTTTTAATGCAAAATGTTCATGTCTTTAATTGTCGTTCTGAACTTACATCAGCTTTTAAAGTGCCATTAAAAAGAAATATTATTTTAATTTATGGAGTCATTATTGCGTTTTCTTTACATGTAGCAGTATTATATTTACCATTTATGCAAAAAGTATTAAATACCGCTCCTATTCCTATTTATGATATGGGTAGATTATTAATGCTAGCTATTCCTTTATTAGTTTTTTTAGAGTTATATAAATATGTAAAAACCCGTCATAAGCATTAAAATAAAAGGATTTGTGTTTTACATCTTATAAAAAATAATATATAATAAATTATTGTGAACGACTAGACAAACATCCTCATACAATATAGAAGGTGATTACATGAAAATAAAGATAAAAGATACCGTGGTTAATTATATTCAATATGGGAAAGATTCAGGTAAAGATATTATTTTACTTCCTGGATGGAAACAAAATATTGAAATGATGGACCCAATTGGTCAAAAATTAAAGAAAGACTTTAAAATAACTATTCTTGATTTTCCAGGTTTTGGTGAAAGTGATGAACCTTCCTATAGTTGGGGAGTAGAAGATTATTTTGACTTTTTTGATGAATTTTTAAACGAGTTAAAAATAAAAAAGCCCATCTTAATAGGACATTCATTTGGGGGAAGAATTGCAATTATATATGCGGCTAAAAAGGCAGTAACCAAATTAATCTTAATCGCGTCGCCTTTTAGAAGAACTAATAAAAAAGCTAATATTAAGATTAAAATATTAAAATTTTTAAAAAAAGTCCCAATCTTGAATAAATTAGAAAATTATATGAAGAAAAGAATAGGGTCCAGAGATTATAAAAGTGCTACCCCAAGAATGAGAGAGATATTAGTTAAAGTTATTAATAATAATCTTATTAATTATCTTTCTAAAATAAAATGTTCAACCTTATTAATATGGGGCACTAATGATTTAGAAGTTCCGCTAAAAGAAGCCCAATATATTGAATCAGTTATTAGAGATTGTGGTTTAGTAATATATGAGGGCGGTTCTCATTATGCTTATTTAGAAAGAATTGATCAAACGGGGAGAGTATTGAATGAATTTTTAAAAAACGATAAGGAGTGAAGAAATGTATTTATTTGTTTTATCATTAATACCTTGGTTTTTATACTTAGTAGTTAGATCAAAGAAAGCATATCATATGCTTCAGCAAAACTTATATGATCGAAATTTAAGATATTTTAAATGGTTAGCTAGTAATTTTAAAAAGATAATGCTTGGAATTGATTTAATACCAATTATAATTATCATATTAGGGTTTTATCTAAATAATACTTACTTAATGATTATTTTTATAGTTATATATACGTTTTTATTTATAAGAAGTTATAATATATTAAAAAAAGAAGACCATAAAAAACCATTAGTTGTTACAGCAAGAATAAAAAGATTAATAACAACAACTGTTATTTTATATTTATTGCCGTTCTTTAGTATTTTTTATACCTATCATGAAAGTTTTATTAACAATTATTA
>SKGN01000008.1 GCA_007117415.1 Bacilli bacterium
ATCTCCTCCTCATACTAGTAATGAAGCTCAAAATAAAGTTGTTAAACTTGCTAAAATATTAGCAAACTATAATAATAATAATGTAGAGTTGCATATTGTGCCATTCACTAAAATACAAGAAAAAATATATCAAAAAATGGATCCTTCATATATGATAACCATTATGAGAAGGATAATGTATAGAATTAGTGAAATAGTCGCTAAAAAGAATGGATCTCAAATACTTATAAATGGAGACTCAATTGGTCAAGTTGCTAGTCAAACGCTCACTAGTATGAGTGTCATTAATAAGGTAACCAATATTCCGGTAATTAGACCTGTTGCTTGTTTTGATAAATTAGAAATTATTGATATAGCTAAAAAAATAAACACTTATGATGTCAGTATATTGCCATATGAAGATTGTTGTACTATTTTTATTCCAGAACATCCTGTAATTCATCCTAGTTTAGAGAAATGTTTAAAAATGGAAAGCGAAATAGATTTTGATTCATTAATTAATGATAGTATCGAAAATATTAAAACAATAATAATAAGCGATTTAGAGGCAACTGATTTTGATCAATTATTATAGGTATTAATTACCAACCTAATTAATGTATGATATAGTAATTTTTTCACATTCTATAAATGTATAGGAGGTGAAAAAAGTGGCTAACAATAACTATAATAAAATGGTTGTTCCAGGGGCTAAACAAGCTATCGACAAAATGAAATACGAAATAGCAAATGAATTCGGTGTTAATTTAGGACCTGACGCAACTTCAAGAGCAAATGGTACTGTTGGTGGTGAAATAACTAGAAGACTAGTTCAAATGGGTGAGTCTCAATTAGGTGGATCTTATGGAAACAACAGTCAAAATATGCAAAATAAATAATTGTCAATAGTAGACATTATTAATATAAACATAAGATTTTAGTCATTTATTGACTAAAATCTTTTTTATGTCAATATGATTTTGACTTTACGCTTTTTTAGCCGAAAAAATAATTTTGATGTATAATGTATTTATATTAATACAAAAGAAATGGGTGAAGTAATGAAAATAATATCAGTTAATTGTGGAAGTTCATCTTTAAAAATAAGTTTATTTGATATGACGACATACCAAGTTATAGTAGCTTTTAATTTTGAAAGGATAGGAATTAGTAATCCTTTTTATACAATAAATATGAATAACGAAAAAATAAAAAAGGAAAAAAATTTCAACAATCATGAAGAGGCAATATCAATTTTTTTAACAGAATTGATGGGATTAAAGGTTTTAAATAGTCTTGATGAAATAGAAGGTGTTGGTCACAGGGTCGTTCATGGCGGTGATAAATATAATAATTCAATTATAATAGATGAAAAAGTATTAGCGGATATTGAAAAATATATATTTTTAGCGCCTCTTCATAATCCATCTAATTTATTAGGAATTAAAGCTTTTAAGAAGTTCTTACCTAATATAAAATCAGTAGCCGTTTTTGATACTTCTTTCCATCAAACTTTAGAAAAAGATGCTTATCTTTATCCTGTTCCTTATGAATGGTATAAGGAATATGGAGTTAGAAAATATGGATTTCATGGAATTAGTCATAAGTATATAACAGAGAGAATGATTGATATAACAGGTAATAAAGATTTAAAGATTATTTCATGCCATTTAGGAAATGGTTGTAGTATAGCGGCTATTGACAAAGGGAAATGCATTGATACATCATTAGGGTTTACTCCTAATGCGGGTTTAATGATGGGTACAAGATGTGGTGATATTGATTATTCAATCATTCCATATATAATGAAGCAAACAGGTAAAAAGCTAGAGGAAGTTATTGAAGATTTAAATAAAAAAAGTGGTTTTTTAGGCGTTAGTGGTTTAAGTAGTGATTATAGAGAAATAGCAGAAGGTGTAAATGATAAACATGAAGGTTCTATTATAGCTGAAAAAATATTTATAAGAAGAGTGATAGCGTATGTTTCATATTATAATTCATTACTAAATGGAGCAGATGTTATTGTTTTTACAGCTGGTATAGGTGAAAATATGTGCTTGATTCGCGAAAAAATAGGGGCATGTTTAAAAACGATTGGCGTTAATATTGATATAGAGAAAAATAAAGCTAGAAAAAAAGAAGCTCTAATAACTAGTGACGAATCCAAAATAAAAGGGTATGTTATACCAACTAATGAGGAATTAATGATTGCGAAAGAAGTTATCAGTTTATTAAATTAGAAAAGGTGATAAGGTGAAGAAAATATATAATACAATCTATAAAAAAATAAAAAAATATGATACCATCATAATTGCTAGGCATATCGGTCCTGATCCTGATGCATTAGGATCTCAAATAGGGTTAAAGGAAATTATCTTAAATAGTTTTCCTAAAAAAAGAGTTTTAGCAGTTGGTTTGCCAGCTTCTAAATTTAAATTTTTAGGTACATTAGATAAAATAAATGAGGATGATTATCATAATTCATTATTAGTTATAGTGGATACACCAGATCAAAAAAGAATAGATGGGGTAGATATTACTAAAGTTAATGAGAAAATAAAAATCGATCATCATCCTGTTTTAGAAGAATTTTGTGATTTAGAATGGATAGATAGTAGTGCTTCAAGTGCTTCGCAAATGATTATTGAGTTATGTTTTAATACGCCTTTAAAAATGAATTTGAGTGCTGCTGAATGTTTATTTATGGGCGTTATTGCGGATACTGATCGTTTTTTATTTGATTATACTAGCGTCAAAACATTTGACTTAATTAAAAAATTAATTGAAAAAAATAATATTAATATTAATAACTTATATAA
>SKGN01000051.1 GCA_007117415.1 Bacilli bacterium
AAACTTTATATACGAATATTTAGTAATTATTATTGTAATTTAGAATTTTTGATATTATATAATTTCTAAAACTATAATAGAAGGGATTTGATAAATGAATATTATTTATTAATATAAAGAGGGTATTTTTTAATACTTAATTTGTGAAGTAGGAAGGAAAAAATGAAGTATGAGTAAATTAAGGGAAAATGAATTAAAACAAAAAATTATTTCTATATTGATACTTATCACTTGCTTAGTTATAGGGTATTTTTTATATCAATTTTTTGTGGGGGGACCTAAAGTTTCAAAATATTTAATAAAAATGTTTGATTCTACAAACCCAATAGCTATAAAGGAAGGACAATATTATGGTTATATTGATCATAATGGAAAGCAAACCATCGCTCCCCAATTTAAATACGCATATGATTTTGTAGGAGAATATGCTATTGTTGAAGCGTTTACAGATAATGATAAGAAAAATACTGAATATCGAGTAATCAATAGAAAAGGACATGCTCTAGCTAGTAGTTCTTTAAAGTCTAGGATTAATTATATTAATGAGTATGATTTATGGGTAGTAGATGATGTTTTATATGATGGTAATTTTAGTAAAATGTTGGATGAGCAATATTCAATATCATATGAAGATCAAGGATATTTTTTGTTCGAAAATAACGCAAAGAGACAGGCTGGTATTTTAAACGACAAAGGCAAAAAAACGTATACATATAACTTTAAAGAAGGTGAAAGTACGTTCAGGGTAAGACCTTCTACGATTACAGTCGCTGATATTGATAAAGTTTATTGTGTTATTGAAGTTGAGTATGAATATTATGGTATTGTTAATTGTGAAACAGGAAAAATAATTAAAGACTTATTTTTAACAACTATTCGTGTTGATGATAATAACATCTTTAGAGAAATTGATGATGATTATAATTTAATTAATAGTTATTATGTTGATAATAATAAAATTTTATATGAAACAGAATCTAATAAAAGATTAGAATATTTAGGTGATGGTTTTTTAGAAATTTACGACCGTGATTCGTGGGAAGAGAGAAAAGTTTATTATAATATAAATACACGGGAAAAAATACAAAATAAACCTACTATTAATGTTCCTTTGTTAGACAGTATTGAAGGATTATTGGGATTTGAAAAATTTAGTTGTAATGATGGTTATGGAATTAAATCTGGCGATAAAATAATTTTGTCCTGTACTTTTTCTCGAATTAGTTTTCTTGGAATAGAAAAATTTAACTATTTAAGGGGAATGGAAAAAAAAGAAATAGTTATAATAGAGGACGGTGATTATTATGCTTTTTATGATTTACGACGAAACCGTGAGTTAGAAAGATTTAAAGGGGATTATCTTTATAGTAGACATAACTCACCTTTTATTAGATTAAGTAATGATGATTCAGATACTATCATTGTTTACAACTTGTTTACTGGTAAATATAAAACATTACCAGACTCAACATGTTGGTCAAGAGCAAACTATTTTGAGTTAAGAACTGATGAGGGTATAAAAATATATAATAATAATTTGGAACATATTTATACAAGGGAGAATTAGGAGGAATTAATGAAAAAAAAATTATTTACGGCATTAGGAATAATACCTTTAATGTTAGTTGTTTTATTATTAACCGGTTGTAATTTTTTTAATCCAAAAATTAAATTAGATTCTGCAGATACAGCTGCCGAGGGGTTCGTTAAGCATTTATTAAATAGAGCTGAAGATATACAATTATCTTGGATATATCATCCTGAAGATTCAGAATATATAACCCAAGAAGACTTGGATTGGTTTATGCCCAGGAGTGAGTTTCGGGATTACTATAATCAAGGGGGTAAAATAACCGGTTCATATGTGCCGGCTGGTGAAGATACCCGTATAGTTGAAGTTTATATTGAGGATAAAAGTGGTAATAGCAAGATATCCGTTAATGTAAAACTTAACCAAAATAATGAATGGCGTATTATGTTGGAAGGTTTTTTTATAGAAAAGGCAGGATTATCTGTTCCAGGAGGAGCTGATGTTTATTTAAATGATGAGAAAGTTAGCGAGGATTATATAACTGGCGAAAATAGTGGTCGGGAAGAATATGAAATACCGTTTATTGTTAATAGGGAAAGGACATTAAGGCTAGAATATACAAATTTAGAACCTAAAAGTTATGAAGAAGTTATTGAATTTAAACCAATGGAAGGTAATAAGGTGCAGTTTGTAAGAATTAGTGTACCAATAGACCTAACATTAGCGAAGGAAATGAAAGATAATTTTAAAAATTCTTTTAATTCAATGATGAAGAATATTTATGATGGTGGTAATTTTAAAGATATACAACATATTTTTTCGGAAAGCGCTAATTTAGAAGAAATGGAAAAATTCTATAATGTTTGGAAAGAAAATAATACTAAAGGGATATCCTCCGTTTGGGTTTACAATGATATAAGGATAACGGAAATACAAAACAGAAAAGATACAAGTCCATTTAGAACACATAATGATATTGCTTCTATAAATATACGTGTTAGGCGAGCTTGGTCTGCATCAACAAGGTATGTAAGACCAACGAAACGAGCAGATGCTATTGTGGGATGGATCCGTTATAAAATCGATTCAGATGGAGAACATAGAATATACCAAATAAGTGACGGTCTTTATAGAAGGCCAAATCATACTATAAATCAATGGAATAGATAAGTATAAATTTATAGTTTAAAATATAATTATTTTAGAATAGTTTGATTATATATTTTTATGAAATTTTAACAGGGGAAGA
>SKGN01000021.1 GCA_007117415.1 Bacilli bacterium
CTCTCTCATATAAATTTCTTCTTTCGATACATACACAAATACATAACAAGGATCTAATTCTTTCATTTGCCAATCTTTTACTGTTTTTTTTTATGCTTTCTTCCATTTTAAATCACTATACCAAAATAACTGTATAAATTTTTTCAATTTACACAGTTATTAGAGAACGGTCCATATAGGTTATTGTTAGTCAATTAAATTTGTAGTAATATGTCGCTCCTTGACAAAAAAAGATATCAATTGATATCTTTATAGTTATGGGGTTGAAATATTAGGATTAGTAAAAGTAGCACCGGTTGCACTATAACCTTCAAATTTACCACCTGCTGTTCCAGTTACATTAATTGTAATAGGTTCAAGACTAGTTATTGCAAAACTAGAAAAATCACTAGCACTACCACCAAATAAAGTAACATCAGTAAACGTACCCATATTAGCTGTTGTAATCTCTCCTTCTAAAACCTTATAGTCAACTCCTTTAATTAGCATTTTTACACTTGATTCAAAAGCGTTTTCACTCATGTTTCTAATTAATCCTGTTATCGCAGGTATCGCTATGGCTAAAATAATTGCTAAGATAACAATTACAGCTAGAAGTTCAACTAGTGTAAATCCTTTTTGGTTTTTTAACATATTTTTCCTCCTCTATCATAGATTAAATATATCACGTTAATTGATAATAGTCAACAAATATCAACATATTTTTTAAAACTAGACAAAAAAAAAAGATATTTGTCAATATCCTTTTTAATTATTGATCTATATTATTACATTCAGTACTATTAGCGCCATGAATAGTAACAGTACCAAAGGTAGAATCAACTGCACACAAGCCTGCAAACTTACTATTAGCTGTCGTTCTAACTGAAATTTTAATAGCTGGAGTTAATTCTTCAACATAAAAATAATCATATTGAGCGGGATCTCCTCCAAAATCAGCTATTGATGCTAGTTGATTACCAGTTGTAACTGATCCAGGTTGTTCTAAAAGTTTATAATCTATTCCTTTAATTAGCATCTTTACATTTGATTCAAACGCACTTTCTCTAGTATTAGCAACTAAACCCGTTATTGCTGGTATCGCTATGGCTAAGATAATAGCTAGAATTACAATTACTGCAAGTAACTCAACTAATGTAAATCCATTCTTTTTTTTCAACACTTTTACCTCCTTTTTATTATGGATAAATTATTTAATTAATCATATGTCTTTGGAGCTACTACAACACTATTATAAGTGGCTCCAGTAGCCTGCCAACCGGTAAATTTTTCGCCTTCAGCTGCTACTAAAGTTATCGTAACAGGTGATAAACTAGTTATCGTAAATGTCATATACTGAGCGGGATCACCACCAAAATCCCCTATATTAGCTAAATTGTCACCTGTAGAAACAGAACCAGGACTTTCCAATAACTTATAATCAATTCCTTTAATAATCATTTTAACATTTGATTCAAACGCACTTTTTCTAGTATTAGAAACTAACCCCGTTATTGCTGGTATTGCTATCGCTAAGATAATAGCTAATATTACAATTACTGCAAGTAACTCAACTAAAGTAAATCCTTTTTTTTGCTTATCCATCTTTTTCCCCCTTGTTATTATAATTTACAAATTAATCCTTTTTATTCCCCTTAAAGATGAAATTTTAGCTTGATAATCATTATGACTTAAAATAAAAGAGTTAGACACTAACATATCAGCGCCACATTCAATACATTTAACAGCATTTTTATCATTTATGCCTCCATCTACGGATATTAAGGTGTTAAATTTATTATTAATAATTTCCTTTTTAATAATCTTTATTTTTTCATAAGTTGTACTAAGAAATGTTTGACCACTATACCCTGGTTCAACACTCATAATTAAAACTAAATCTAAATAAGGTAATAAAGAAAAAATATCCTTAATATCAGTATTAGGTTTTACGGATATACCACATTTTATACCCATTTTTTTTATTTTTTTAATCATATTAATATTCTTTTTCACTTCATAATGAAAAGTTATAAAAGAAACTTTTAATCCTTTTAATACTTCTAAATATTTTTCCACATCAAAAACCATTAAATGTACATCTAACGGTTTTTTAGTCCTTTTATTAATTCTTTTTAATTCCTCAATGGAAAAAGCTGTTTCTTTTACAAAACATCCATCCATAACATCAATATGAAGATAATCCGTATCCGTTTGATTTAATTTATCAATAGTATCATTATCACAAAATGATAGTATAGAAGTTGATATTTTAACCATTATTACCTTCCTTATCTTTAATAAATTTAAGATAATTATCATACCTACTAGTCATTATCTTTCCTTGACTAACCATCTTTTTAATCTGACAATTATCTTCTTTAAAATGAAAACAATTACGATATTGACATTTATCTTTATACTTATCAAATTCAATCATATTATTTCTTATATCCTCTTTTGTAATGTCAATAAAATCAAGTGAAGAAAAACCGGGAGTATCCGCTATAAAACCATTATTTACTTCGTATAATTCAACATGTCTCGTAGTATGTTTTCCTCTTTTTAAGCTTAAAGAAATATTATCCGTTTTTAAATTTAACTTGTTATCTATTTTATTTAATAAGGTTGATTTTCCAACCCCACTTTGACCAGTAAGAATCGTTACTTTCTTTTTAACTATTTTTTTTATTTTACTTATAGTTTTATTAGTTACAATAGTAAATCCTTGTTTTTGATAATATTTAATTGTTTTTTTTAAGTTTCTTTTTTCA
>SKGN01000064.1 GCA_007117415.1 Bacilli bacterium
CTTACACCTCCTGTAATAATTATTTGCACATTGTTTATTTTATACTTACATAATCGGCACGTAAATATTAATAATTTAGAATATAGTTAGTTATGTAAACTACTTAACAAAATGGTATAATAGTTATGAAATCATTGCTGTAATACGTTTAAATTAAAGGAAGCTAAGAATATATTAAAAGATGTAATATGGATTAGTCCATTTTTGAGCCGATGTTATTAAAAGTTACTGTATAGAATCAATTTTATATATGATTTTTGCCCTATAATAAAGCATATTTTCAAACTTAAATATATAAGTGGTGTAATTATACCCTTTGAATAAATAAAGCCTTAAAACGTCAATAAATACGTTAGAAAAATGAAAGGAAATTATTAATATGGCATCTGATTACAAAGAAACTATGATTCTTTTCAATAATAAAAGCAACAAGGCTAATATATACACTTGTGACCCTGTTATACAAAGCGAATTGTTAAGTCTTTGCGAAAAATACCCTAATGATTATAGATTTGTAATAGGTGATAGCATGGGGAAAAACTTTGAAGTAACAAAAAATCTTATAGGATTAGTGAAAGGAAGCTAAGAATCATGATACTTAAGAACTATAAATATACTAGTGATGAAATTAAAAGACTTGTTAAGTCTATGATAATACTTGTAGATACTAGAGAACAAAAAAACGACCATATAATCACGCAATTAAAAAATAAAGCAATTAACTATGATAACTTTAAACTAGACTTTGGAGACTATTCTTTCATGCTGCCTGCTAATGATTCTTTAGGAATAACCCGGGATATATATTTTAATAAAGAAATAGTCATAGAACGAAAAAACAGTTTAGAAGAACTAAGTGGAAACTTGTCCAAGGATAGAAATAGATTTGAAAATGAGCTGCTACGAAAACAAGGTAAGTTTATTCTTTTAATTGAGAATGGATCCATTGATGATATTATAAACGGCAAGTATAAAACACAAATGAATAATAATGCTTTCTTAGCTTCCTTGTTAACTTTTCAGCACCGTTATAATATTAGTATTGCATATATAAACAAGGCTAATACATACAAGTATATTTGTAATATGTTCGCTTATTACCTCAAGGAATGGATTAAATAATTAAATTAATTTTCTTTAACTATGCCACTGTTTTCCATCGTATATGTTTTAGATACCCCTTAAAAAGACCCTGAAAAGGTACAAAGTTAATGTAAATAGTCCGACGTTTTCGAACTCCTAATTATAAAGTATAAAATCCTTAATTCTTTCATGTTTTTATAATAATTTTTCGGTACTATAAAAAGAGGTATAAAAGCCTTATTTTTCGGACGTTTTTATATATAATTTTCCTTGACTATAAAAATAGGTATGAAAGCCTGATTAATTTCTTTATATTGATTCTTGATTATATATTCAATAGAGAAGAACTTCCGTCGGTTTTGGCAAGCTTTCCAAAATCGACCGAACTATTATATGATTCTTTGTTACGGCTAATTTACTTCTTTGGTAATTATTCAAGTTCCTCCTTCCAAATTGATTTTTGATTATATATTCAATAGCCTCATCCGGAGTCCATAAAAATAAATGAATTTTCCGGGACTATAAAAAGATGTTTTGTTGCAAATAGGAAACCTTTCTAAAATGCAACAAAGTCAAATTTAAAAAGGCTAATTACAAATATTGCATAATACCGTTACACAATAAAAAAGGCTAATAATGGATTTATTAATATATATGTATTTCGGAGTCCATAAAAGCCAATAAAATAATTTTCTCCGACGGTAAAAAAGGATTGTTTAGTTGACATAATTTTATTTAACAACGAATAGTATTCAATACAGGTTTAATAAATGTTATATAAGTTATTGTATTGGTGTTTAAAAATAATAATGCCCTAGAATCTAATCTAAGGCTTTTTTAATACGAGTTTTACGAGTACCTAAAAAGAAATTTATTGAATTTTCTACCACGATAAAAAGCGGGTATTTAATCCCGCCTTATTCATCAACTATTAGCTTACAAAATATTTTAATGCTTTTTCTTTTAATTGTTCAGCATCTTCCAAGTAACAAACTTGTTCTAATGGTATATTGGCATATCCTTGTTTTACAAAGTCATATATGTCAAAATCATACATGCTTACTTTTTCGTATTCGTTTTTAATTAATTCATTTATGATCCTTTCTATTTTGCCGTTAATACTTGTAAGGATTATCTTTCTTAAGTATGATTCTTGAATGAACTTTTTATATATTTCAGAATTTACATATTTTTTAATACTAGTAACAAATATATCTATAATTCTATCAGGTGTTAATGCATCAAGTTCCAAGCCTTTTGGTTCTCCGTTTATTCCTCCTGTAGCTTTTAACCATTTAGGCATATTTGAAGGTTTAGGAGTATATTTATTTTGTTCTATTTCTTCATGTGTTAGCTGCTCCGGGAATATACCAATACGTTCTATGTGAACATTAGATTGAATATTAAGGCTTTTTCTTAAGTCCTCAACTTGATTTTTAAAAGTATCGGCTATGTAATAACCTGCCGGGTCGTAATCTGTCATGGTTAAAATATAAATATCATTTGTTACTTGTCCCATATTTCTCAATAAGTCCTCCATTGCTCCAAGACTGTTTTGTCCTTTTCCACTTATGCAGCTACACCCAAAAAACTTGGCTATATTATTTATAATTGAATATACCGTATCTTTTTCAGTTGAAATTATAATATTAGGGTATGGA
>SKGN01000069.1 GCA_007117415.1 Bacilli bacterium
TAATAATTTATCAAGTAAATTAGTAGAAAACATCGGTTCTATACAACTTACCACAATTATTGCCTGATCTATATTACTAACTGGTGGTCTAATTAAACTATTTTTTCTTGTTAATACTTCGATAATTATTTTTTTTTCTAAATCAATAACAACTTTATCTCCCACTAAAGGAGTAATATTATTATGTCTAAAATTACCTCTTGCTTTACATATAATATAATTTTTATCTAATTTAACAGTATAATCATCACTTATTGCTTTTATTATTATCCCTATCATTTTATTCTTCTTCTAACTCTTCTTCTGGTTCTTCTTCTTCTATTTCTGGTAAAATAGCAACCACTATTCGAAGAACAATTCCAGATACAATAGGATCATTAGGGTTTCTGTTTTGGCTAATTATATGCCCAGGTAAAACTTCGGTTGTTTCTTGATATTCAATATTTAACGTTATATCATATTCTTCAGCAAAATTTTCCACATCACTTAAGGTCCAACCTTCCGCTACCATATCTGGATATACATCATATATATTTGGAAGATATAATATAATTAAATCTCCACTCTCTAATTTAGAACCAGCTTCACGAGATTGATCAATTATAATATTTTCTTTACCACGATATTCCCTAACATCATCAACATCTTTTTTTTCTTCTAAAACATTTAACCCTTTTAATAATAATCTCGTTTTTATTGTAATAATATCTTCACCTATATAATCATCAATTATAATATAACTAATTCCAGTTGATTTTATTAACGTAACTACCGTACCTTTTTTTATTGTTCTACCAATAGCTGGTTTTGTATTAACAATTTTGCCTTCTTTAATTGAATCACTACTTATTTCTTCAATATCTAAACTTATTTCAAAACCTAAATCAATTAAAATTTCCTCCGCTTCTTTTATAGTCA
Source organism: Bacilli bacterium (assembly GCA_007117415.1). Classification (GTDB taxonomy): domain Bacteria; phylum Bacillota_I; class Bacilli_A; order RF39; family UBA660; genus SKGN01. The sequence goes on from SKGN01000069.1 coordinate 919, forward strand.
TATTAGATACATCAGGAATTTTTAAATCAGTTACTTTTGTTAAAGAGGGAATAATAAAGAAAACGGTTAATATCGCTATCACTAATAAAGAAAGTAAACTACCTAAAATAACAAATAATTTTTTATTTGGTTTATAATCATCATCTTTAATCGGTTTAGCAATTTCTTCTTGATTATCTTTAATAACGGGTAGTACTTTTGTATCTTCTAAATCTTGTTCTAAATATTTATAAACATATCTTTTTTCATTTTTACGTTCTTGATCTAGTGCTGTTTTTAAATCATAATGCATTTCTCTAGCATCATTATATCTATTTTTAGGGTTTTTAGCGGTAGCTTTTAAAATAATATTTTCAATACTACTTGGAATATTATCTAATTCTTTTTTAACACTTGGTAAAGGTTCTTTCATATGTTTTAACGCTATTTCAACCGCATTTTCACCTTTAAAAGGTAATTTACCAGTTAATAATTCATACATCAAAATACCAAGAGAATAAATATCACTCTTAATAGTACTACCTTTACCAGCAGCTTGTTCAGGAGGCAAATAATGAACTGAGCCCATAATTGAATTAGTTTGGGTTAATTGGGAATTGTTTAATGCCATAGCTATTCCAAAATCCGTAATTTTAACAATTCCATTATCAACAATTAAAATATTTTGGGGTTTAATATCACGGTGAATAATATAAGAATCATGAGCATGAGCTAGGCCATCAGTTAATTGATTCATTATATCAACCACTTCCGCCAAAGTTAAGCTTCCTCTTTTTTTTATTAATTGCTTTAAATTTTTACCCTCTATATATTCCATAACAATATAAAAATTACCATCATCTTCACCAACATCATACATTTCAACTATATTAGGGTGACTAAGAGAACTAGCCGCTAAAGCTTCCCGTTGAAATCTTCTTACAAATTTATCATCGTTAGCTAAATCGCCCCTTAAAACTTTTACGGCTACTTTGCGCTCTAATATGGTATCAAAAGCTAAATAAACATTAGCCATTCCACCTTCACCTAATAATTTGATAATTTCATATCGATTATTTATCTTTTGCCCCTTAACAATCATTCTATTCACCACTCTCTTTAACTAAATACGCAATAGAAATATTATCAGTTCCACCTCTAATATTACTTTTTTTAATTAATTTTAACACTTTATCTTCAATTGATAATTTTTCCGTTTTTAAAACTTTTTTAATTTGATCATCAGATAACATATTAGTTAAACCATCACTACAAAGTAAAACCCCTTCAATAGTCATATCAACATCAAATATATCAATTTCAGCAGGATTATTAGCGCCCAAAGCTTTCATTAACACATTTTTACGAGGATGTAATTTAGCCTCTTCTTCCGTCAATTCCCCCGTTGTAACCAATAAATTAACTAAAGTATGATCTTTAGTAACCTTATATATCTTTTCTTCTTTTATAACATAACCAGAACTATCACCTATGTTACCAAATAATATATATTCATTAGTTAATATTGCTATAACTAAAGTAGAACCCATACCCCTACTTTCTTCGTTTTTACTAGCAATTTTCAATATTTCATTATTTATTTCATTAACAATATTTCTAAGCCAAGTAACTGCTTCTGATTTTTCACCCATCTTATTCATTTTTAACCATCTAGTACTTAAAAAATCAATAGCAATTGAAGATGCTATTTCCCCTGCTTGATGACCACCCATTCCATCAGCTACTGCCATTAAATATTCATCATTTTGATTTTTGATAATTATGACATTATCTTCATTATGATCTCTTACCTTCCCGGCATCAGTTAAATAATATGTTTGCATTA
>SKGN01000023.1 GCA_007117415.1 Bacilli bacterium
ATAAAAAAATAGCCTTGAAAAAATATAATTAAATAAGTATAATGTTAATATAACTAAAAAATGAAGTATTATATAAAAAAAGGAGAGGTATTAATGGAAAAAAAAGAAAGCAAATTTTTAAGTTTAATTGTAGACTTTATTGATAGTCTATATAGAACTTTTGGAAATGAAATGACATCTGAGTCAGAAAATAAAATAAAAAAAATATTGGATATTTTAAATAATGGACTATATGTGAAATAAAATATTATCTTGTGGGGAAATGGGAAAAAGTATAACAAAAAAATAAATTAAAAAAATAAAAAGGGAGAGGTTTATATTATGGCTAAAAATGAATCTATTTTTGAAAATGAAGTAAAGGCAATTGGAATATTGACAAAATCAGAGTTTGATGCAAGCGTAGGACAAGCAGGAATAGGAAGAGCATTAGTTATGGCAAACAATAGTATCATTAATATTACTATGTGGGAAAAACACAATAATGGTGATTCCTATAAGGTTGTTGAGAATCATATAAAAAGTTTAAAACAAGGAGATAAGTATTTTGTAGGTGGAGAGCTTTCAGAAAGAGTGTATGAAGGAGAAATAAGAAGAGATGTAACTAACAAAATGATTAGCAAGGAGGAAGTCTACAATTTTAATAAAGTGAATGAAGATAGTGAAGAGTATTCTAGATGTAGGCTTTCAGGTGATATTTTAGAAAAGAGCATGGAACTTACTGATTATGTAAGAGGGGAAACAGTTAGTGAAGAAGTAGAAAAGCTAAAAATTACATTAGGAATTTATAATGTGTATAATCCTGAAACAAAAAAAGAAGATGCAACTAGGTATAATGTTTTAAAAAGAGAAATTGAAAATCAAATTAGTTATTTGGAAAAAAATGATAAAGATGCAACTAAATTCAAAAAAATATTGGGGACATTAGAAGAAAATAAAGATGATTATGATATGTTTTATAGTGTCTTAGATGAATATAGAGAAGCTAGAAATAATAATATGTTTAATATTAATATTTTGCATATTGTGGCTTATGGAGATTTGGCTACTAAGTTAAATGATACTGTAAATAAAGGAGATAATGTTACTTTTGGTTGTGATATTAATATAGAAACCATTATGGATGAATATGGTATTGTTAAAGGGAATTTAAACGAAATTGAAATTAAATCATTTACAGGAGAAGTTAATGAAAAAAGTCAATTAAATAATTTAGAAGGAGAAAAGGATACTAAAAATGTATGGTAAGTTTTATAATCATACTATGCAGTTTATAAATATTATTATATCAAAGGAGAGGTTTTATGTTAAATTATGATATAGAAGATATGGTAAAATCTGATTTAGTTGTTATAAAAGATGATGATAGGTATTATGTTTATCATAATTGTGTTACAGATGATTATGGTGAAGTTTATGAAGAAGTTTTTGTAGAATTAATGTTAAAAGCTAATAGCGGTATTGTTATAGGATACTGGGATTTAGATAGTTACAATAGGGAAGTAGTAATCTCATGGTTAAAAAGTAAAATAGCTAAGGGAGAGGGTAATTAATGAACCTAATACCTGATAAAAAAAAGCCAAGCATACCAAGGCAGCATCTAGAAGAATATAACATTTTAATATTTTCAGAACCAGGATTAGGGAAGACAAGTTTCGTTAATGCTTTTAATGATTGCATGTTAGTTTTGTTTGAAAATAGTGCAAAGTCAATACTTTCTAATGATGTAAATTTGTCGCAAAAAGTAGAAACTAGCAGTCAATATTCTTACGAATGGCAAATTTTCAAAGATACCATTAGCCAATTTATGCAAGGTGGACATGAATATAAGACATTTGGAGTAGATACGATAACAAGAGCATATGATTCTGCTTTATCTTATATGATGGCTGTTGAACTAAATGGGATACATCCATCAGTTTTGCAAAAAGATGATGATTATAGTGGGTATAGCTTACTAAATGGCGAATTAAAAAATGTTTTTAGTAAAATATTAAATAGTAACTATGGCACTATTTTGTCTGCTCATGCAAGCTACAAAAAAATAAAAGATTTAAAGGGTGTAAAGGAATATAAATTAATTCCAGATACAGGTGGATCTTTTGGGAAATGGATTATGGGGGAAGTTGATATTATAATCTTTTTGACAAAAAATGAAAAAGGGGATAGGGTTTTTTATCTAGAGCAAGGGAGTGATTTCGATGCAAAACAAAGACTGCCCTTTGAAAATAATGAAATAGTTATAGAAACTAAAAAACTTAATCCTGGCAAACACGCTTATGAAACGTTTAAAAAAGAATTTGACAAAGCTATAAAAAGAATGAATAAATCTTTTGGGATCACTCAAGATATGATAGATGAATGTTATAAGGATGAGAAAAAACAAAAAGAAATTGCTAATTTGCAACAAGAAATTATCTCTAAGCTAGAAGAAACAGGAATAACCCCAGCTAAAAATAGGTTAAAATTAAAAGAGATCGTGGGGGTCACTTCCGTAATGGATATTGACAAAGTAGAGTCTGCTAAAAAATACCTTGATTATCTTAAAAATAAATAATAATTTAACTCTAAAAGGTGATAAAAATTGAAATTAAGACATAAAATAATAATAAGCCTGATAATCTGCTTTTCATCAGGCTTATTTATATCTTTTATATTAAATGCCA
>SKGN01000066.1 GCA_007117415.1 Bacilli bacterium
GAAAAAGAGGAAACAGATAAAAAGGTTGAAGCTGTTAATAATATACCAAAAGAAGAGCCTGAAGTAGATAATCATGTTAAAACTGAAGAAAAAGAGATCAATCAAACTCCAGAACGTCCATATTCAATAACTGATAAAAGAGTTGGAAAAGATGAATTTTTCCAATTACAAAAAGAAAAAGAAGCTGCTCTTGAAGAAAAAGAAACTTTAAAAGCAGATGATTTTTCAGATGATTCACTAAAAAATGTTTTTGCAGAATTAGGTCAAAATATGAAGGAATTAGGTAATTATGTGGCAAAAACAAAAGAAGATATAGATAAACGTTTTAATGAGTTGTCAACAAAGGAAAAAGAGCTTGATAAAAAAATAAATTTAATAGAAGAAAAAAACAATCAAATAGAAGAGAAAGAAAGAGTTCTTGATAAAAAAGCACAACTTCAAGAAGCAGAAAACAATAATATAGCAAACCGTAATGAAGAATTATCTGTGAGAGAAGAAGCTTTAACCCAAAAAGAAGACTCTTTAAGTAAAAGAGAAGAAAATTTAACAACTGAAAAAGCTGCGTTAGAACAAAGTAAGCAACAAATTAATAAATATGTAGCTGATTTTAAAAATATTATTCAAACTACTAACGAACAATTAAAGCCAACTGAACCAGGAAAAGAATTTACAAAATAAATTTTTAACTAATCTTTACGTTAAAGGGTTTAAACCCTTTTTTTGTATGATATAATAAAGAAGGTGATAAAATGATTTATTTAGATTATAGTGCTACTACACCAGTTAATAATGATGTGTTAGATACTTTTAATAAGGTGTCTTTGAATTATATAGGTAATGCTAATTCTTTTCATAAACTAGGTTTAGATTCGAAAAAATTATTAGATGAAGCTACTAACCAAATAGGGACCATTTTAAAAATTGATTCAAAAGAAATAATATATACTAGCGGTGCCACTGAATCAAATAATTTAGCGATAAAAGGTATTTGTTCTTTTTATAATAATAGAGGCAATCATATTATAACTACTAAGTTAGAACATTCTTCAGTAATTGAACCAATTAAATATTTAGAAAAAAAAGGTTTTTTAGTTTCATATGTTAATTTATTACCTAATGGAATGATTGATATTAATCATTTAAAAAGTTTAATCACGAAGGATACATTATTAGTGTCTATTAATCATGTTAATAGTGAGTTAGGGATAAAGCAGCCAGTTGAGGAAATAGGGCAAATATTAAAAGCAAAAAAAACAATAATTTTTCATGTTGATGGAACACAGGCTCTTGGTAAAATCAATATTGATTTAGCCAATATTGATTTATATAGTTTTTCGGCTCATAAATTTTATGGTTTAAAAGGTATTGGCTGTTTAATTAAAAAGAGAAATATTAAGATGGAACCATTATTTCATGGTGGAAGAAGTATTAATGAATATCGAAGTGGAACGCCCATGTTACCTTTAGTTGTTTCCATGGCCAAAGCTTTAAGGTTAGTGTGTAATGATGTTGAAAATAATTATAAATACATTCTAAATTTAAATCAAAAAATAAAAAAAAATTTAATGAAATATAAAAATATTGATATCAATAGTAATGATGAATGTTTACCCCATATTCTTAATATTAGTATAAAAGGAATAAAACCAGAAACTTTTATTAGGGCAATGGAAAAGCATAATATATATATATCAACTAAAAGTGCTTGTTCTAATTTAGATCAAGCATCAGCGGCTCTTTTAGCCTTAAATAAAGATGCTCTTAATGCTTCTTCATCTATAAGGATAAGTTTATCTCATTTAACAACTAATAAGGAAATTGAATCATTTTTAACATTTTTTGATAAAGAATATAATGAATTAAAATTTATAGAGAAGGAACAATAATAATGGAGAAAATTATTTTTATAAAATATGGAGAATTAAGTACTAAAAAGGGAAATATAAAGATATTTATAAATAAATTATATCAAAATGTTTTATCTAAATTAAAAGATGATAATGTTATTATTACTAGAAATGTAGCTAGAATGTATATTGAGTTAGAGCAGGAAAATGAAGAAATAGTTATTAAAAAATTACAAACTATTTTTGGTATTCATAAAATAGTAATAGGGTATAAAATTAATAGTAATATAGAAGATATAAATAATTTAGCGTTAAATTTATTAAAGCACAGCAACTTTAATAAATTTAAAGTTGAAACTAAAAGAACTGATAAAAGTTTTCCTTATTCTAGTATGGATGTAAGTAAAATGATCGGGAGTAGCATTTTAAATCAAATTAAGGATATTAAAGTTGATGTTCATAATCCAGATATAAAATTAAATATTGAAATTAGAAAAAATGATACTTATTTATATGTTGATGAAAGAGCTGGATTAGGTGGTTATCCGGTTGGTATTCAAGGGAAAGGGTTGTTGATGCTTAGTGGTGGCATTGATTCCCCAGTAGCCGGTTATTTAAGCATGAAAAGAGGTGTTAAATTAGAGTGCATATATTTTGAATCTCCTCCTCATACTAGTAATGAAGCTCAAAATAAAGTTGTTAAACTTGCTAAAATATTAGCAAACTATAATAATAATAATGTAGAGTTGCATATTGTGCCATTCACTAAAATACAAGAA
>SKGN01000034.1 GCA_007117415.1 Bacilli bacterium
TTAAATAAACTCTTACTTTTAGTAATATTTCTTAATATTTGGGTCGAAAATTCTGTAACAACGATACTTATAGGTACCAAAAGAATAGGTATCATCATATACCCTAAATATTTTCCAATGGCATAAGACACTAAAAGTGTTACTATTATTATTACCGAAAGATAAAGGGCCGCTTTATTATGGCTGCTTTTAGGTTTAAATAAATGCCAACCGACATGTTTTTCTTCCTGATTAGCTTTTTCAACAATTTCCTTAGCAAATTCATACTCATTTTTTTTATGTTTTTTAGCCATTCTAATTAATTTCGTACGATATTCAACTTTATTATTATCATACATTTGATCATAAATTAATGCCTGCTCATTTATTAAGGCTTTTTCCGCAAAACTAATTCCTTTATATAAATACTCTAACTTATGTTTAGCTATTTTTTTTATTGATTTAAAAATATTTATTATTAAAATGTTTTCATTAGCCTTATTATTATGGGCTGTTTTTATTAAATCTTTTAAAGATAAATTATTTTTTATCAAAAGCTCATTTAATTCAATAAAAGATTCCTCTGACAAATCTCCTAGTTCCTTTAATCTATAATTAATCTGCTCTATATAATGAGGTTTATCGATTAACATTTCATTTATATTAATATACTTGCTTATTTCAAAAAAATTATTTTTTTTGATATCATCATTAATTTTATTAAAAATAGACTCTATTTCTTCTTTTTCATTCAATTTCTGATTTAAATTATTAGCCATTATATTTAACTCATTTATTAAAATTATTCTTACCAATATATAAATAAAGGATATTTCTCGATAAGAAAAATAATCTCTTTTAGTTATTTGGTATTTATTAAGTTTTTCAACCATATTAGATATACTTAAATTGAAATCGCTTTCTTTTAAATAACGATATACTATATTATATATTTTTTCTTTTCGCTTTTTAGATATCTTTTTTAATTCTTTAAATTTATATTCTTGTTTTATATATTTTTCTTGCTCACTGATTACATAATAATTATCTACAATCCATTCATTAGAACTGCCTACGTTTTGATGGCGTTTTGTTTTGTAAATTAATTTTTTATAATAATCAGTAATTTCTTCGATATTTTTGTTAAATTTAATTAATATTGAATCCTTCATAATCTTCTCCTTATGTCATTCTTTATATTCCACTGCTACATTATATCATTTAATTAAATAAAAATCAAAATTCATTTTGAATTAAAATTAATTTTTTAAACCTAAATAATCAATCAATTATTTTAAAAAATAATATTTTGATGATATAATGTAAATATAATTTAAAATCAAGAAGGGATACATTATGAAAATAGTAGAAGAAATTAATGAACATATATTTAGAGATTATGATATTAGGGGCATTTTTGAAAAAGATCTTACTATTGATTTAGCGTACACCATTGGATTAGCCTTTGGTTCTAAATTAAAAGAAGAAAAGAAAACAACAACTGTTATCGGATATGATAATAGAGCTTCTTCGCCTGAATTATTTAAGGCTCTTGCCCACGGGATTACAGAAACAGGAATCAATGTTATTAATATCGGATTAGTAACAACACCCATGTACTATTACGCTTTAACTTTATATCATACTGCCTCTGGTATTATGATAACAGGTTCTCACAACCCAAAAGAATATAACGGTTTTAAAATTAGTTTTAATGGTATTCATAACACCTATGGCGAACATATACAAACCTTTAAAAGAATAGTACTAGGTAAAAAATACACCTCAGGAAAAGGTTTAATTACTAACCTAAATATTGAAGAAAAATATATTGAATATATTTTATCGTCTATAAATTTAGGACCTAATAAACCTAAAATTGTCGTCGATTGCGGAAACGGAACCGCCTCAATTATTATTGAAAAAATATTGAAAAAATTAAATATTGATTATATTCCCCTATATTGTGTTTCTGATCCTAACTACCCTCATCATCACCCCGATCCTAGTGTTCCTAAAAACTTAGCGGATTTAAGATGCGCTGTTATTGAACATGACGCTGATATTGGTTTTGCCTATGATGGTGATGCCGATCGTATCGGATTGGTAGATGAAAAAGGAAATATTATCAACGCTGATTATTTTATGATTATTATCATTAGAAATATAATTAATCAACTGAACAATAAGAGCATTTTATATGACGTAAAATGCTCTAAAGCTTTAGAAGATGAAATAATAAAATTAGGCGGAGAGCCGATTTGCTATCGAACTGGCAATTCTTATTTAAGAGCTAAAATAGCGGAAGATAATATTCTATTTGGCGGAGAACTCTCTGGCCATATCTTCTTTAATGATAAGTTTCAAGGCTTTGATGATGGCATATATGCTTCACTCAGAATGATAGAAATTTTTTCTAACAGTAATATGAAAGTAAGTAATATGTTAGCTGGTATTAATCAATATTATTCAACCGAAGAAATAAAAATAAACATTAATGATAACATAAAATTTTCTAAAATTAATGAAGTTATTAATTACTGTCAGGAAAAAAAGTATCATCTTTTAACGATTGATGGTTGTAAAGTATTATTTAATGATGGCTTTGCCCTCATAAGAGCCTCTAACACCGGCCCCAACATAACAATGAGATTTGAAGCTACTACTAAAGAAAGGCTAGCAGAAATAAAAGAGGAATTTGAAAATTTTATGTTCTCAATAACAAAAGAAGTGGTTTAATAATGCCACTTCTTTTGTTATTATTTATACTCCAAAACAATAAATATTCTTGGACCATTATGTAATGAAAATAATCTTCCCTCAGTTATAATTTTTTCGCCTTTATTCACTACACTCTCACTTACACATTTACTTAAATTTTGAGCTGATGAACCAACTGATGCTAAAACGCCACCCTCCGGTCTTAAATCGCCAGCAAAATAAGTATTTTCAAACTGAATATTAGTTTGGCTTTCCCGAATTATTGTTCCTGGAATATTTTTTTCAAAACCAACATAAGCAAGTTCCCATGAACAATCCCGTTTGGCTGGTGATTGATCTTGGTATGTACCCTTAGATTGTGAAAAACTAATACCTAAATTAGCGCTTAAACTAATGGATGAACCACGGGGCGCGGTTAAAGTTACTACCAAACTTTCGTCTTTAAAATTACCACCACTACTTATAATTGACTCAACATTAAAATCATCAACATCACCAGCAAATTCACCATTGGCGGATAAAGTCATTTGTAATAAAGTGTTCTGCCCATAAGTATCACAATAAATGCCATATCCTCCAGCACAAACATTAGTCGTATGAGAAATATTAAATGATGTCTCTTTTTCTTCTACTTTTCCGGCTATATAAACAATGGTATGGGGAACATTAACCATAAAATCAATTACTAAGGTCGGTTTTTCATTTTTATAATCACGAGCATTTTTATATAATTCAACTTGATATGGTGCCCCTGCAGTTAAATGACCGAAAACAGTAAAACTTGCTTTTAAAGAACCTTCCTCATTTAAAACACCTCGCCATTGACGGGGATCTGCCTTTTCATTTAAAGGTGCTATTTTGGCAATATAACCAGCAAAATCTGAATCTTTATTTTCATCAATTATTTCAAACCTTACTGTTTGATTTAAACTGGACCTCAATTCATTTAAATTGTTTTGATATTCTTGATACATTTCAAATTGCAAATCACGTTCAACTTGTCGGAAAATTGGTACTAAATATTGGTGTAATAAATGAGCTTTATATTCATCAGAAATGGTTTTTTTTAGATTATCATTTAACCCACCCCCACCAGTAAATCCTTGTTTCATAACATCACTTTGATAAAGTGCCAAAACATCATCACTTTCACGCCAAAACAAATATGTATAATTATCTAATTCATTTTCCAATAACCTTTCAAATTGCTCCGGTCCGTTAGCATATGCTTGAAGTTCTTTTATCCGATTATACCAATCACGACCACTTCTTTTGTTATTTTCTGAATAATATTTCATATAAGCTTTATACCAAATGTCTTGTCTTCCTTGAATCATATCTTCCGCTAATTTAGTTAAAGAATAATCAATCGCTGTTACACCGATAAACGAAACTTGCAAAGCTTTAGAACCCCAAGTTGAAACGGCATAATTAAGCGCTGATTTCCAGGTGTTAACTGCTAAAGTTAATTCATCACCTCTTTGATAATCAATTGCTATTTGCGCTAAAACCATCGCCGATCCAACATTACCCATAATATCAGATAAATCAGATAAATATGATGATGAATAAGCTACTCCCTCAAAAGTTAACATCGCTCCGCTAACGGTCATCCAATCATCAACAATACTTTTACCTAAATCATAGGCTTTTCCACCAGGCGTCATTTTATTTTTAATTGCTTCTTCGGCTACCGCTTTATATGCATCTCTATACTTTAATAAAAAATCATCAGTTTCAAATAAACCTGATTCAATCATGGCATATCGAGTTCCTTCATTTTTAATTGAAAAGGAAGCATAAATTGATAAATGATTAGTCGTAATAATGACTTGCTTGTTTTTTTCATCTATACTGTACATTACTGGTTCCCAACCTTGAGTTTCCTCATTATAATAACCTGCGCCAGCTTCTTTACCTTCAAAAGGAATTTTAATCGTCATAACCCCTTCTACTTTCTCATTAGTTGCAAAATCATAAGCATTCACCTCAACTCCAATAAAAGGTGATGGGACATTAACCTTTTTTACTATTAATTCTACTTCCTCATTTAATAATGAACTCATTTCAAAAAAAACTTCTTCTTCAAAAATATTATCTTTACTATTTAAGATTTTTTTTTCTTCATAATCTAAATATTCTATTGAAAAAACTTCTTTTTCATTATAATTGCCAAATAAATATACTCCTTCTTTTTGGCTTGCATAATTAATCTCTGCTTTTCCCCCAATTGAAAAAAAGAAAATTAAAATTACTAATCCTATTAATCCTATTATTATTTTTTTCATATTTTTTTCCTTTCTACTATAACAAAAATATTATAGCACGTATCATTTTACTTGTGAACTAATAAACAATGAAAGATAATGTAAAATAATTTTTACCTATTCTCTTTTCGCTACCCATTCTAAAACTAGAATACTATATTCATACGAAAAAAAGCTATTGTTTTATAAAACAATAGCTATCATATTATTAGAACCTTTATTTACTACTTTAGTTAATATTCCTTGTAACTTATATCTAATATTATCTGGCATCATTAGTAATTTAGCTTGAATACCTTCTTGAACAATAGCGTCTAAACTTCGCCCAAATATTTCCGATTTCCAAATATGACCTGGTGAAGTTTCATAGTCTTTCATTAAATGATTTATTAATTCTTTACTTTGTAATTGTGAACCTATAACTGGCTCAAAAGTACTCTCAACGTCAACCCTTATCATGTGGATAGAAGGCGCTGTAGCTTTTAATTTAACACCATATCTACTACCTTGTTTTAATATTTCTGGTGAATCTAATTTTAAATCATCTAAAGTTGGTAACGCCACTCCATAACCAGTTTGCTTAACCATTTTTAAGGCACTCTTAATCTGATCATATTCGTTTTTAGCCTCATTATAATCTTGAAATAAGGTTAGCAATTCAGCCCTATTATTAACATTAATTCCTATTATATCTTTTAATACTTCATTATAAAGATGATTAGGAGCTCTCAATGATATGATTACTTCACCTGTTGCTGGATTAACATCAGATAAATAAGCTTTGTTAATATATTCACAATTATTAAAATGTTGATTAATACCTTCTACATCTCTTAATTTATCAACTTCTGTTACACTTTCTCTGATTTTATCAATATAAATTTTCTTTAACCAATGGTCTGGTTTTAAACATCCTATCCACGCTGGCATGTTTACTTTTACATCTAAAACCGGAAATTCATATAATGATTCTCTTAATATTGAGTACATTTCTTTTTCACCCATTGTTTCAATATTAACGGGTAAAACCGGTACCATGTAATTTTCTCTTAGTTTTTCTGATAAACGTTCAGTCTCAGGTAACATTGGATGAGTAGTATTTAAAAGAACAATAAACGGCTTCCCTATTTCTTTTAGTTCATTAACTACTGTTTCTTCAGCCGTTACATATTCTCCTCTTGGAATCTCTCCTATTGAACCATCAGTAGTTACTACTACCCCTATTGTAGAATGATCTCTAATTACTTTTTCGGTTCCAATTTCAGCCGCTTCCACAAAAGGAATTTCTTCATCATACCATGGTGTTCTAACCATCCTAGGACCATTTTCATCTTCATAACCCTTAGCCGCTGGTATAACATAACCTACACAATCTACCAATCTAACATTAGCACTAAAAGTATCTATCTCAATCTTAGCCGATGTGCTAGGAACAAACTTAGGTTCAGTCGTCATTATTGTTTTTCCCTGCGAACTTTGAGGAAGTTCATCTAAACATCTTTTTTTCTCATATTCATCTAAAATATTAGGTACTACTAATGTTTCCACAAAACGCTTTATAAATGTTGATTTACCTGTTCTAACCGCACCGACAACCCCTAAATAAATATCACCACCTGTTCGCTCACCAAGACTCTTAATAATATCTATTTTTTCCATACAATCCCTACTTTCATATATTCTTCATTTAAATGTATGATGTTAGAGAGTAATATATGAAAAAATATTACTTTTTCTTGTTATTCAACAAATTTTTCTAAATCTGGCGGGATATTATCACCCTTAACAGCATTTATTATTTTATTTTCTTGCTCTTCGGTAAGACTTTTTCCAGTAAGCGAACTAAGTTCATGAATAACTTCTTTTAAGGTAGTTTCATCCTTTAAATCCTTATTTTGAATTTTAGATGCTAAATTCATAATGGTGTCCTTACTAACATTTGTTTTATCCTCTAATTTCTTAAAAAAATTATCGTTCAACATAATTAGACCTCCTTCTCTAATATATGTTTAGCGATAATTTTGGTTATTGCTTTTCCCCTCTGTTTTTAAACTGCATAATAATAGGTGTCCCTTTTAAATCGAAACTTTCTCGTAATTTATTTTCGATATATCGTTCATAAGAAAAATGAATTAATCCTTTATTATTAACACTGAATAAAAATTTTGGCGGCCCTATACCTATTTGATTAACATAATATATTTTTAATCTTTTTCCCTTATATGAAGGGGGAGGGTTTAGGCTAACGGCATCTTGAATAACATTATTAATTAAACTAGTTTGGAGTTCTTGTTTAGCGTTATTATTTGCTAAAATAACTTGCGGTATTAACGTATGAATTCTTCTTCTTGTCATAGCTGATAAAAAAACAATTGGAGCATAAGTCATAAATTGAAATTCATTTTTTACCACTTTAGAAAATTCTTTTATCCCTTTATTTTGATTATCTGCCTTATCCCATTTATTAACCACAATAACTACCGCTTTCCCAGCTTCTAATATATAACTAGCTATATGCTTATCTTGTTCAATTATACCTTCTTCAGCATTAATAACTAAAACACATACATCGCTACGATCTATCGCTTTTAAAGCCCTTAAAACACTATATTTTTCTATTTTTTCGTATACCTTTCCTTTTCTTCTAATACCAGCCGTATCAATTGCTATATATTCGTTTCCTCCATAAGAAAAATAAGTATCAATCGCATCTCTAGTCGTACCAGCCTCACTAGATACAATTACACGTTCTTCGTTTAATAAAGCATTAACAAGACTGCTTTTACCCACATTAGGTCTACCCACTACACAAAATTTAGTTAAATTTAATTCTTCCTTTAAATCTATTTTTTCAAAAGAAGCAATAATATTATCTAATAATTCGCCTATGCCCTCATTATGTTCACTACTGATTGCTATATAAGTATCAAACCCTAATTCATAAAAATCATATATATTTTCTTTTACTTTCTTATTATCTATTTTATTTATAGCCACAATAACTTTTTTATTGCTTTTTCTTAAAATATCTTTAACCATTAAATCATTAGCCGTTAATCCTTCTTTACCATCTACAATGAAAACAATAACATCTGCTTCTTCAATGGCTATTTCAGCTTGAATAATTATTTCCTTATTAAAAAAATCTTTGCTTACTTCAATTCCGCCAGTATCAATAACCTTATATTTATAATCCTTATATTCGGCATCTGCATATAATCGATCCCTAGTCACACCAGGAAAATCATCAATAATAGCTATCCTTTTCTTTACTAAACGATTAAAAACTGTTGATTTACCTACATTAGGTCTACCGACTAACGCTACTGTTGGTACTTTCATATTAACACCCGCTCTCTATCAAATTATAGCATAATCTTAAAAAAATAACATCTATTGATGTTACTATAAATAATATTTCGATACCTTTTTAATTGTAATAATAACTATAATAAGGAACATGAGAATAAAATATCATCAGCATCAGCATCATATATAATATTACTATTTTCAATTAGGATATTATATTTTGCTTTATTTATATTTTCATTTATTTCAATATAATATTTGTGATTGTTATCATTATAGTAAATATTATTTATATAATCGCTTAAATAATCAATTAAAAAATAATCTTCTATTTCATATAAAAAGAGGTTATTAGTATCAATCGCTATCTTCATATCTGTTTTAGAGCCATATAACTTAAAATATTCATTATTTATTTTATTAACCTCAATTATTATTCCATATATATTGTTAGCAAACACTTTTATATTATAATAGCCATATATGTTAAAAGAAAATCTTTTTTTTAATTTTAAAAATATATTTTTAAAATATTCTTCCACACTTTTTTTATCTTCTAAATCTAATTTGTTAATATAAAATTTATTTAGATAAAGAATAAAATTGTCATTATCTTGATATTTTATTTTCATAAATCCACCTATGCCATTTTATGAAAATATTAAAATATCGTTATTAAAAATTACTCTATTTCAACAAAATCTAAATATTTTTCAATTACTTCATGAGTATCTTTTTTACCATCTTTAGTTACACTAGAAAAAAGAATTAAACTATCTCCCATTACTAAATCTAAGGTATCTAAAATTATTTTTTTATGTTTTTCCCGATGAGTAGGGCCTATTTTGTCAACTTTGGTAGCTACTACCGTAACTTTCTTTTCATAAAACTTCAAAAAATTATACATAAGAAGATCATCTTCTGTCGGTTTATGCCTAAAATCTATTAGCATAAAAACTTCTTTTAAGTTGGGTCTTTTTTCTAAATACTCTTCTATCATTAAACCAAATTTCTTTTGTTTCTTTTTATTAACATTAGCGTAGCCATAACCTGGAACATCCACTAAATAAAAATCATCATTAACTAGATAAAAATTTAAAGTTTGGGTTTTACCTGGTCTACCAGAAGTTCTAGCAAAATTTTTACGATGAATTAAAGTATTAACAAAACTACTTTTACCAACATTAGATCTACCAACTAATAAAAATTCAGGTTTAGTAGGTTCTGGATATTGGCTTATTCTAACAGCCGTTATAACTAATTCAACACTACTTATTCGCATATTTCATCTCGCCCTTCTCTATAAATTAATCATTGTTCTCTTTATATATTTTAGTTATCTCATCTAATTTAGTTACTATTTCCTCTGCTTCTTCAATAGTGCCAACACGGGCACCACTAGCAAATTTATGGCCACCACCATTATATTGCTCCGCTAAAGTATTAATGATTGGTCCTCTTGAACGAATGCTAACTCTAATTGTTTCTTGTTTAATATCTTCCGAAATAGTTAACCAAACATATATATTTTCAATATAATTAAAATTATTAACTAAATTGCCCGCACTTGCGGCATCAACATTATACTCCTTTATAATATCATTTGTCAAAATTATATATCCAACCCCATTTTCAGTAACAATCATATTTTGAGCTATATAACCTTGTAATCTCACTTCATTAAGATTTCGCATATATAA
>SKGN01000016.1 GCA_007117415.1 Bacilli bacterium
ACGACTTTACTTAAACTCATTTTTATCAAATAATAAAATATTTGATAGTTAATTATTATAAAGTAATTTTATAAATTTTTATAAAAAACTTTATGCTTATTATTATACGTGTTATAATAAACGTATAGAGGTGATTATATGTATGCGTATATAAAAGGGATAATAACCGAAATTAATTCGACTTATATTGTTTTAGAGAACAATGATATTGGTTATAAAATATCAACCGCTAATCCATATTCATTTGAGGAAAATCAAATATATAAAGTATATATATATCAACATGTTAGAGAAGATGAATTATCATTATATGGGTTTAAAAACATTGAAGAGAAGAATTTGTTTTTAAAACTTATTGAAGTAAAGGGTATTGGGCCAAAAATGACATTACCAATGCTTGCAACCGGATCTGTTAGCGGTATTATTGATGCGATTGAAAGAGAAAATATTCTTTATTTAAAAAAATTTCCTAAGATAGGCGATAAGGTAGCCAAACAAATTATTTTAGATTTAAAAGGAAAAATGGTTGCTACTATAGAAAATATTAAGCAACCAGATAATGACGAATTAAATGAGGTTTTAAAAGGATTAGGGTATAAAAATAATGATATAAATAAAATTATTTCGAAAATAAATTTTAATTTACCAATTGAAGAACAAGTTAAAGAAGCGTTAAAACTTTTGTTAAAGTAGGTGATAAGAATGGATGAGAGAATAACAAGTGTAACTCAAAATAATGAAGTAGCTTTTGAATATTCAATTAGACCAAGTAAAATTGATGAATATATTGGTCAAACGGAAGTAAAAGAAAACATAAAGGTATTTATTGAGGCGGCTAAAATGAGAGAAGAATCGCTTGATCATGTTTTATTATATGGTCCCCCAGGACTTGGTAAAACAACGCTAGCACATATTATAGCTAACGAAATGGAAAACAACATCAAAACAGCTAGTGGACCTACAATTGAAAAAAGTGGTGATTTAGCAGCTATTCTTTCTTCTTTAGAACCTGGAGATGTCTTATTTATTGATGAAATTCATCGAATGCCACGATATATTGAAGAAATTTTATATCCAGCTATGGAAGATTTTTCCTTAGATTTAATCGTAGGGGCAGAAGGAAATAGTCGTAATATAAAAATTGATTTACCGCCCTTTACTTTAATTGGGGCTACTACAAGGGCAGGGGATTTATCTAGTCCTTTAAGAGATCGTTTTGGAATCGTTTCCAAATTAAATTATTATAATATTGATGAATTATTTCAAATAATTAAAAGAACAAGCAAAGTATTAGAAATAAATATAGAAGATGATGCCACTTTAGAACTGGCTAAAAGAAGTAGAGGGACTCCAAGAATAGCTAATCGTTTATTTAAAAGAGTCAGTGACTTTGCCCTAGTTATGGGTAATGGTAATATAGATCAAAAAATTATAAATATGGCCCTTAAACGATTAAAAGTAGATAATTTAGGTTTAGATGGTACTGATTATGAACTGTTAAATGCCATAATTTCTAAATTTAATGGGGGTCCAGTGGGCATTGACGCTATCGCGTCCTCTATTGGTGAAGAAGTAACCACAATTGAAGACGTTTATGAACCATACTTATTACAAATAGGATTTATGAAAAGAACAAATAGAGGAAGAATTGCCACCGAAAAAGCGTATGAACATTTAAAAATAGAGTCTAATGACAAACTTTTTTAGGAGGAAAAAAATGGAATATATAAATAGTAAAGATGTCTATATATTAAGGATAGATAAAGGGGAAGAAATTATTGAGGAATTAACTACTTTTGTAACGAATGAAAACATAAAAGCAGGAATAATAACCGGTATAGGTGCTACTGATCACGTGGAAATTGGTTTATTTAATATTTATACCAAAGAATATCACGGTAAAACGTTAAAAGGACTTCATGAAATCACATCATTAAGTGGTAATATAACAACTAAAAATAAAGAACCCTATCTACATTTGCATATAAATGTAAGTGATGAATCTAACAACACTTATGGTGGACACTTAAACAAATGTTATGTTTCAGCAACTGCTGAAATTATTATTCGAAAAATTGATTTATGTATCGAGAGAAAATTTAATGATGAAATAGGATTAAATTTATTGGATTTTAACCATGAAAACAAGTGATTTTGATTATATATTACCAGAACATTTAATCGCCCAATCCCCTTTGAAAAATCGTGACACCTCACGTCTTTTAGTTTTAGATAAAAAAACAGGGTCTATTTCCCATAAAGTATTTACTAATATTATTGATTACTTAAAAGAGGATGATGTTTTAGTTTTAAATGACACTAAAGTATTACCAGCTAGATTAATAGGAGTTAAAGAGCATACTGGTGGCATTGTAGAAATATTATTACTAAAAGAAATTAAAGAAAATTTATGGGAATGTTTGGTTAAACCCTCTAGACGGATAAAAAAAGATCAAGTATTATCTTTCGGTAATGGATTGTTAAAAGCTATTTGCATTGAAGAATTAGAGGAAGGTATTAGAGTACTTGAACTTAAATATGAAGGAATATTTTATGAAATATTAGAGAAGCTAGGCGATATGCCTTTACCTCCATATATTTATAAAAAATTGGAAGATAAAAACCGTTATCAAACGGTATATGCTAAAAACATTGGAAGTGCTGCCGCTCCTACTGCAGGGTTGCATTTTACAAAAGATTTATTAAAACAAATAAAAAGCAAAGGTGTTAATATAGTATATATTACCTTACATGTAGGTTTAGGAACTTTTAGACCAGTAAGTGTGGAAGATGTTAGCAAACATAAAATGCATTCGGAGTTTTATCAAATATCTAAAGAAACAGCTAATTTATTAAGTAACGCTAAAGCAAAAGGTAATAATATCATTTGTGTAGGAACTACATCAGTTAGAACTTTAGAATCAATATATCAAAAACATAATTGTTTTAAAGAAGATCAAGGATGGACCGATATTTTTATTTTTCCTGGTTATAAATTTAAAACTGTAGATAAATTAATAACTAATTTTCATTTACCAAAATCAACATTATTAATGTTGGTTAGTGCCTTGGCTAGTAAAGACAAAATATTGAAAGCTTATCAAGAAGCTGTAGCTGAAGAATATCGTTTTTTCTCGTTTGGAGATAGTATGTTGATTAAATAAAAAAATATGATTGATTACAATCAATATTTCTTTTCACTTTTGTCTGGATATTGTTTCCTTAACATTCATTATATATTTTTTATAATATTTATTAATTTCAAATATTTTAGCAGCTACTAAAGAAATTCCATAACTTTTATCAAAACGATATTCTTCGGCTATTTCTTTAATATTGTTATTAAAATTATTGTTTTTTTCTATAAATTTTAAATCATTAGGAATCATAAAATTGCTAATATATAAAGCTGCCTTTTCGTTATTTGTATTTCCAAACAAGACTTCGGCTTTTTGACGTCCTTGATTAAATTTCTCTTTTAAATCAATATAAGAGATATTCTCCATATCCTCTATAGCTTTATTTTTAATATAAATATATTCTTCTTTAGTAAGAAAATTTTGTTGTTTTTCCATATTTAAACTCCTATTCAATTATTATATTATTATATCTTAGTTTTATTGTCAACCAAGTATATTTGTTATATACTAGTAATTGAATAAAGGCGAGTGATACTATGAAAATTAAACATGAATTAAAATATAAAGATATAAATTGTCAAGCCAGAACAGGCATTTTACATACTCCTAAGGGTTCATTTGAAACACCTATGTTTATGCCTGTAGGAACCCAAGCGACAGTTAAGATGCTTACCCCAGAAGAACTGAATAAATGTGGAAGTGCCATCGTGCTATCTAATACTTATCATTTATGGCTAAGACCTGGCGAAGATATTGTTAAAGAAGCAGGCGGGTTACATAAATTTATGAATTATAATGGGCCTATTCTAACTGATAGTGGTGGTTTTCAAGTTTTCTCGTTAGCCCAACCCAAAGACATTAAAGAAGATGGGGTTTATTTTAAAAGTCATATTGATGGAAGTTCATTATTTTTATCACCCGAAAAAGCAATCGAAATTCAAAATAAATTAGGGGCTGATATAATAATGAGTTTTGATGAATGTCCACCATTTCCATCAACATATGAATATATGAAAGAAAGCATTGAAAGGACCATTAGGTGGGCAATAAGAGGTAAAAAAGCACATAATAATATTAAACAGTCTTTATTTGGTATTGTTCAAGGCGGAGCTTTTGAAGATCTTAGAAAGCATAGCGCTTTAGAAACTGTCAAACTTGATTTTGATGGTTATTCAATCGGTGGTGTTAGTGTTGGTGAAGATAAAGATACCATGTATAAAATGATTGATTACGCTATACCATACCTTCCAGAAGACAAACCCAGATATTTAATGGGAGTAGGAGATCCTATTGATATAATTGAAGGAGTAATAAGGGGAGTTGACATGTTTGATTGTGTACTTCCTACTAGAATTGCAAGACATGGAAGTGCATTTACTAAAAAAGGAAGAATTAATTTAAAAAACAGTCAATATAAAACCAATTGGACACCAATTGAAGAGAACTGTGAATGTTATACATGTCAAAATTATACTAAAGGCTATATAAGACATTTAATTACCGCTGGTGAAACTTTAGGAGGGAGATTGATATCAATTCATAATATAAGATTTTTAATTAAGTTAACGGAAGAACTAAGACAAAAAATTAAAGAAGGGCAACTATTAGAATTTAAAAAAGAATTTAAAAAAGAATATATGGGAGGAGACGATTAATAATGCAATGTCCTAAATGTGGTCAAACTATTGTTAACAATTCTGAATATTGTATAAACTGTGGAAAAACTTTTACTAAATCAAATCAATTTTCTCTTTCTTATCGTACGTTAATTATTTTTTTTGTTTTAGCGATAATAATTGGCGTTTTGATCGTTCTTGGAATAATGTATTATGGAACCGATAAAGAATTAGATAACATTTTAAATGATTCTTCGAATAATAATAATTTAAATCCAGATGATGATAACGATAATCATGCCGAATACCAGGAGGGAAATCTTGATTTAATAAAAAAATATTATGGTCATTATATTATTTATAATGTAATTACATCAACGCAATCACCTAATGAAATAAAAAATAATAAAAACGATTTTTTAGGGTGGCCTATAGATTTTTTTAGTGATAAAATTAAAATATCATTATATAAACTTGATTGGATAATTTTAAATGACATTAATATGTACATAAAAGAAAAAGATATAAAGTTATATAATAAATTTAATGAATTAAGTAATGTTAAAGCCGATTTTTCAATTGAAGAAAAAGCCAACCAACAAGTTAAAGATACTCATACTTATCGTTTTATAATAAATGATAATACTTTATATTTGTATAATAATCATACCTTATTTGAATTAAAAAAAGTAAGCATACCTTATAAAAATAATAATAATTTTTATAAAATATTCCTACCCAACGAAGTGTTCTCAAATGAAGCTATAAATAAATTTTTATTATCATTTGAAAATGAATTTATTAAAGCGATTGAAGCTTCTACTAATTATGTTATTCATTATTATTATGAAAAAATATTAGATAAAAATATTATGTATTTAATGTTAACTAAAAAAATTTCCGAACCATTAGGGCATACTTTTATTAATTATGAATCAATTGGATATGATATAAGAACAAATGAACCAATAAATTTAATAGATTATATTTATATGCACCATTTATCTTTAAGTGATATCGAAGAAAAATATGAAATAGAGTTTCAAAAATCATTCTTTGATATTAATTTTCAACCTCTATCTACTGAAACTACGTATTATACATTAAATAATAAATTATATATCTTAATTGAAGGACAAGAACTTATAATAGATTTGTAATTAGTTATTATGATTTTGTGGTTTTTTACTGATGCCAATCATTCCGCCAAACACTGATGATAATAAAATAATTAAATAGTAAATTAGGTTTTTAATTGAAAAATCAAACTTAAATATTAAAACAATCACTAAAAAAATAGATATAATTATTAGCCCAAATTTTATTCCTTCCAACCAACCCTTTTTAATTGAATTTTTACCAATTTTATAACCACCCATTATTATCGTTATTGAAGAAATAATCATCTTAAACAAATCTAAGAAACGTTCATTTATAATATTAAAATAATGAAAAACAGTTAAAATGAATGTAAAAATTAAGATTAGGACGAAAACACGCAGAATTGTTTTTAAATATAATTTCATTGTATCAACCTCTAATAAAATATATTATATGAATAAAAAAATATGACAATGAGCATAATTAAATAGGTGATACTAATGGAATACTACAATGTTTTATTTAGAATTATGTTTTTTTATTTCTATATAGCTGTTTCATATCGAATCATGGGCAAGAGGGAAGTAGGACAATTAAGTGTAATGGATCTTATCGTTTCCATTTTAATTGCTGAATTAACGGCTATGAGTGTTGAAGATGCTAGTAAGCCTATTTTATACACCATTATTCCGATTACTTTTTTAGTGGGTGTCCAAGTAGCCGTAGCGTACATATCATTAAAAATGCCGAAATTAAGAAGTATTTTTGATGGGCAACCTTCAATGATTATTAATGAAGGTCGACTTGATTTTAAGGAAATGGTGAAACAAAGATATAATTTAGATGATTTATTGCTTCAAATAAGAGAACAAGGTATTAAAAATATTGAAGATATAGAGTATGCAGTATTAGAAACTAATGGTAAATTATCAATATTCAAGTATGAAAACAAAAAGAAAGAAGTTCCATTACCATTGATATTAGATGGCAAACCACAATTAGAAACTTTAAAGTTATTAAATAAAAATAAACAATGGCTTAATAATATTCTTAACAAAGAAAAGGTTGTTTTAGAAGAAATTTTTTATGCCTTCTATAAAGGACAACAAACTTTTATTATTAAAAAGAAAGATTTAAAAAAATAAGGAGGAATAACCATGGAAAAAGAAATTAAAGAAAATACTATTATTGATGAGGAAGGAAATGAAATAAAAGTTAATGTTTTAAAAACATTCTCTTATAAAAACAAGGACTATGTTGTTTTATACGAAGATTGTAATTGTGAACATGATGAAAACGAATGTGAATGTGATATAAACGTTTTCATTATGGAACACCTTAAAGAAGAAGGAAAAGAAGAATTTATAGAAGTTAATGATGATGTCTTACTTGATGAATTAATTGAAATAGCCTCAAAAAATATTTATCAGGACTAATATTTAAATTTTCAAAAAAAGCATGTTATAATCAATATGGTGATAGTAATGGCAAATATTATTTTTCATATTGATGTTAACAATGCTTTTTTATCATGGAGTGCTGTTGATTTGTTAAATAAAGGTTATAAAGATGATATTAGAGAAATGGACGCTATAATAGGTGATGAGACTAACAATCGAAAAGGGATTGTCTTAGCTAAAAGTAATTCAGCTAAATCAAAAGGTGTTATAACAGGGGAAAGCATTTATTTAGCTAGAAAAAAATGTCCTAACATAAAAATTTTTCCTCCCCAATATCATTTATATCAAGAAATGTCCCATAAATTATTTGACTTTATACTAAAATATACACCTGACATAGAGGTGTTTTCAATTGATGAATGTTTTGTTGATTATGGAAAAGTAAAAAAATTATATGGAGAAGAAGAAAAGTTTGCTCATAAATTAAAAAATGAAATCAAAAATGATTTAGGATTTACTGTTAATATAGGAATAGGTAATAATAAATTATGTGCTAAAATGGCTTCTGATTTTTCTAAACCCAATCAAGTTCATACCCTATATGAAAATGAGGTAAAAACAAAATTATGGCCATTACCAGTCGAATTATTGTATGGAGTAGGAAAAGTAACTGCGGAAAAATTAAAAAAAATAAATATTTTTACTATTGAAGACTTAGCTAAATATTCCCCTATTGAGCTATCCAAATTCTTTAAAAACCAAGCCACCAAAATGATAGAAAGCGCTAACGGAATTGATTATTCAAACGTTAAAACAACCATTGAACCGCCTAAAGGAATAAGTCACTCAATGACTTTAAAGTATGATCTAATAACCAAAGAAGAAATAGAAATACAATTAAAAACAATAGCTGAACGGCTTTCTTTAAGATTAAGAAAACTTAATCAATATACTGATGTTATAGCCGTTACTTTAAAAAACAATAATTTTAACGTTTATAATCATCAACAAAAAATTACTAATCCCACTAATATAACAAAGGAAATATATCTTATTGCTAAAAAAGTTTTTAACGAAATGTGGAAAAATGATCCTATTCGCTTAGTAGGAATTAGATTAGATAATTTAAGCAAAAAAGTTTACTATCAAACTTCTTTATTTGAAAAACATGACAATCGAAAAAAGGAAAGTAACCTAGACACGATAATTGATGAATTAAAAAGGAAATATGGCGATAATATTATAAAATCAAATGTTAATAAAAAAGATAATTAATGAATAGTGGTTGAATTCATTGACAAAATATTCTATAATTAATATAGAGAGTACGGAGGTATAAAATGTTAGATAAAATTATTTTTATAAATGATAATATAGCTAAAATTATGATAACATCAGATGAGGCCTTAAAAGAAAATCTCGTTAATATTCATTTAGTATTTGAAGACGGAGAAAGAAGAATCCTTGGAGAAGTTAATGAAGTTGATAATAATATTATAATTGTCCAATTTTTAGGAGAATTTAAAAACAATCTTTTTATTCCGGGAATTATAAAAAAACCTAAACTAACTTCTATTGTCAGAGTTATTTCTGAAGAAGAGTTAAGTATAATAATGACCAAAAATGATACTAAATCTTTTAATTTAGGAAAATCAATCTTATATGACGGATATCCCGTGAATGTTAATGTTGATTCATTATTTAGCAATCATCTAGCTATTTTTGGAAATACCGGTAGTGGTAAATCATATGGTGTCACTAAAATATTACAATCATTATTTTATGATCCAAAAAATATTGCCCTTAATTCAACTTTTTTCTTATTTGATGTTCATGGAGAATATAAAACGGCCTTTGAAAATGTTAACAATATAAATCCTAATTACCACTATAAACATTATACGGTTGATTATAATAACCATGAAACAAATTTAATGTCTATTCCGTTATGGCTGCTTGATATTGAAGATATAGCCTTATTATTAGGCGCTACTGAATTTAGTCAACTAGCTATAATTGAAAAAACAATGCTTATCTTAGCTGTTATAACACAAAGAGATGAAACTTCAATTAAATATAAAAATCATGTTATTGCTAAATCTATTCAAACGGTATTGTATTCTAATTTATCAACTTCTAGAATTAGAAGTGAAATCTTTGAAATTATTAGCATTTGTTCTACTTCTGAATTTAACTTTGATACTAAAGTACCCGGAATTGGCTATACTAGAGAATTTAAAAAGTGTTTTGATATAGGGAGAAACGGAACATTTTCAGAAAATATTTTAATAAGTGAATATTTAGAAAAATTCATTGATGATGAATTAGAAAGACAAGTAATAAAAAAAGTTGGAAAATGTACTTTAAAAGATTTAGAAGATGCTTTGAATTTTGTTATAATTTCAGAAAACATTTTAATTGATGATAAATTTTATAATATGGCCATGATGTTAAAGATGAAACTTAAATCCTTAATTGCAAATGGTTACGCTAAAATGTTTGATTATCCTGAATACGTTAATATGGATGGTTTTATCAAAAATTTAATGACCAATAATAATGGTGAAAAAGTTCAAATTATTAATTTTGATCTTGAAGGTTTAAACTGTGGAATTTCTTCTTTTATAACTAAGACCTATAGTAAAATTTTATTTAATATTATTTCTTTACTAAAAAACAGAGCTTCATTACCAATTCATATTTTCTTAGAAGAAGCCCATCATTTTATAAAAAACTATGAGAATCCGGTCTATGGGGAAAACATTTTTGAAAAAATAGCCAAAGAAGGACGAAAATTCGGAATTATTTTAACTATAATTTCCCAAAGACCAACCGAATTATCAGAAACAGCACTTTCACAATGTTCTAGTTTTCTTTTATTTAGAACTAATCATCCTAAAGACTTAGAATATATGAGAAGTGCTATTCCTAACGTTAATACTGATATAATTGAAAAACAAAAAAGTATTCAACCCGGATATTTTGTTGGTTTTG
Source organism: Bacilli bacterium (assembly GCA_007117415.1). Taxonomy (GTDB): domain Bacteria; phylum Bacillota_I; class Bacilli_A; order RF39; family UBA660; genus SKGN01. The sequence continues at coordinate 10,252 of SKGN01000016.1, forward strand.
GTAAAGCTTTTAAAATACCACTTATCATTAAATTGGATATTCCTAAACCAGAACCTCATAGTAGTAATGCTTTAATATATGATATCTGGAGTGGTAACATTAATAATAATAATTAAGAGTTATTTTAAAACTCTTTTTATTTTTATATAATTATGAAATGTAACTATTAAAATATTAGCAATTGTCGCAATAATTAATGAATATATTCCTATTCTTAAAAATGATAAGGTAATAATTAAAATTATTTTTACTGTCATCCCTATTAAAGAACTCAGCATAGCGTCTTTAGCTTTATTAACTGCTTGTAAGGCCGCTGTTAATGGGATTTGAAGATAATAAAATAAAAAAAAGGGGGCTAATAATTTTAAATATGGTGTTCCAGCATCGGTATTATAAATTAGATTTAAAAAGAACGCCGGTTTCATCATCATTAATGCTGTAATAATAACTCCCAAGCCAAAAGAAACCAATAATCCTTGTTTTAATTTGCTTTTAGCGTACCTAATATTATTATTGGTAAAACTTTTGCTAATAATAGGAATTAAAATCAATCCAATAGTCTGAATAAAAAACGACGGAATCATCAACAAGGGAAATACATACCCGTTTAAAATACCATATTCTTTTACAATATAAAGACTAGAATATCCAACCTTTATTAAAATATAAGTTAATATAAACGGTTCTAAAAAATAACCAATCGAACCAATAATTCTTGATCCCGTTGTAGGAACACCAATATTAAGAACATTTTTAACGATTTTTTTATCAGGAATAAAATCCTTTTTACTTATTTTAATCTTTCTAGGTAAAAAAAAGATTAAAATTATAATAGACGTTAATTCACTAATAATATTTACTAACACAATTCCTGTTAGAGCCGCTTCTAAACTGTTTTTTAATAAGATAGGCGTAATTACTATAATAATAATTAATCTAACGATTTGTTCGCTAATTTGGGATATGGTATGAGGTATTATTTTTTCTTTACCAAAAAAATAGCCCCTTACTATCCCCGAAAGACTTATGAAAGGTAAAATAACCCCGATAGCTAATAAAGGATATAGCGTTCTTTTGTCTAATAAAAGATTACTAATTAAAGGAGCAACTAAAATAATAATAAACATTAGAATAATATTTAATATTATAGATACTGGAATTATAGACATAATTATTTTTTTATTGTTATTTTTTTCTTCTGCTACTAATTTTGAAATAGCAATTGGAAATCCTAATGTTGCTATATTAACAAATAAAGTGAAAGTAGGTAATATAAGCATATAAATACTTATTCCATCAATACCTACATATCTAGTAGTAATAATTTTTATGGCCATTCCTAATATTTTGGTAATAAAGGCCCCTAACATTAAAATAAAAGTTGAAGTTAAGAATTTGCTTTTTTCCATATAATCACCTTTGATTTTTAGACGTTTTAAGTTATAATAATATATGTGTGAGAATTTAAATTATTTAAGGGTGATTATATGACTGAAAATTTCAAATCTTTATCAGAATTATACAAGCGAATTAAGCCAGCGTTAACTTCAAAAACAATTGAACTAAAAAGGGTTGGATTAAATTATATTAAAGAAGAAGATGTTTGGAATTGTATTAAAGAAGCTAAATGGCAAAAAACAAATGATTTATCGTTATCAGAAATGGTTAATGATATTTTAAATTTTAATAATCAAGATATAGACAAGTATGTCAAAAATAAAATGTCAGAAATACCAAGAGAACCAAATTTACAATCAACTAAAATTTAAAAATAGGATGTGGTAAAAATGAATAGAAAATTAATTAGTTATCTTCTGATTTTGATTGTTATAGTAGTTAGTACTACAAGTATGTTTAAACCTTTATTTAATAATATTAGTTATGGTTTAGATTTAAAAGGTGGTTTTGAAGTTTTATATGAAGCATCTTCCTTAGATGGAAAAGAAGTTAACCGGGAAATGATTACTAATACTTATAAAACTATTTTAAAAAGAATTGATGTATTAGGAGTAAGTGAACCTGATGTTATCATTGAAGGAAGTAATCGAATAAGAGTGAAATTAGCAGGTGTTACTAATAAAGAAGAAGCTAGAGAAATACTAAGTAAAACAGCTAGTTTAACATTTAGAGACACAGCTGACAATTTATTAATGACTAGCGAAGTATTAACAGGAGGTATGGCTAGATTAACATCTGATCAATATGGTTTACCCGCTGTTATGCTGACAATATCAGATCGCGAAACGTTCTTTAAAGTTACTAACACTGTAAAAGATATGACTGATAACCGAATAGTTATATGGCTTGATTTTGAAGAAGGCATAACTAGTTTTGAAGCAGAAGCGTTTAGATGTGGCTCACTTACCGATTCAAAATGTTTATCAGCGGCATCAGTAAGTCAAGCTTTTGCTAGTAACGTTATTATTCAAGGTAACTTTACTAGAGAAGAAGCCAGTAATTTAGTTGAACTTATTAATTCAGGCTCTATTCCTACTAAGTTAGAAGAAATTTCTTCTCGAACGGTAGGATCTGTTTTTGGTGAAAACGCCTTAAATAAAACATTATTAGCTGGTGCCATAGGTATTAGTTTAATCATTTTATTGATGACTCTTTTATATCATTTTTGCGGATTAATAGCGGGAATAGGAATTGTTATCTATACCTTTGCTGTTTTCGTTATTTTTTGGTTAATAGGCGGGGTTTTAACATTACCAGGAATTGCTTCATTAGTATTAGGGATTGGCATGGCAATTGATGCATGTGTAATTAGTTTTGAACGTATAAAAGAAGAAATCAAAAAAGGAAGAACTTTAATTGGTTCTTTTGTGGAGGGTTATAAAAAATCTCTCTCTTCAATTATTGACGCTAATATTACTACTTTTATTGTCGCTATTATAATGTTTATTTTTGGAGAAAGTAGTGTAAAAGGTTTTGCAACTATGTTAATGATTAACATTATTATGACTATTATAATTATGGTAGTCATAATTAGATATGTTTTAAAACTATTCGTTAAGACTAACTTCTTTGAACAGAAAAGTTATTTATTCATTAAAGTTAAAGCTAAAATGATTGTAAAATTAACAAGTAAAACGAAGGTAAATAATCAATTAACCTATCAAAAATTTAACTTTGTTAAAAAATATAAATTTTTCTTCTTATTATCATCATTAATTATTACCGTAGGAATAATATCTGTTTTAACTATGAATTTAAATTTAAGTGTTGATTTTAAAGGTGGTACTTATATAACTTTAATAAGTGATTATAAAATTGAATCTAGTGAAATTAAAACAGATATTAACAATTTTGACTATCAATACTCTGATATAGATAACATCAATAATAAAACAGTTTATATAAAATTAGATGAAGTTTTAGAACGAGAAGAAATTCAAACGTTAGATCATTATTTTAAAGAAAAATACAATGCCGAAAGCGAAGTAGGAGTTATATCTAACATAGTTAAAAAAGAATTAACTTTAAACGCTTTATATTCAATTCTTGCAGCGGCAATAGGAATGATTTTATATGTATCAATACGATTTAAGTTTACTTATGCTTTAGCTGCTTTAATAGCCTTATTTCATGATGTTTTAATTGTTGTAGCATTATTTAGTCTTTTAAGAATAGAAATTTCCGTTATTTTTATTGCGGCGATACTAACTATTATTGGTTATTCAATTAATGATACCGTTGTCATCTTTGATCGTATCAGAGAAAATATTAATAATTATTTTAAAGAAAAAAAACCTAGTGATGATGATTTAACTAATGTTGTTAATACAAGCTTAAGTGAAAATTTAAGAAGAACTCTTTATACAACTACAACTACATTATTACCAGTTATATGCTTAATATTATTTGGAACTTTTGAAATATTTAATTTTAATATAGCGTTATTTATTGGCTTAATAATAGGTACTTATTCATCTATCTTTTTATCTAGTCAAATTTGGTACTTATTAGAAAAAAACAACATTACCATTAATTTAAATAAATATAATATAGAGGACGAATTAGATGAAATAGAAATTAAAGGCATAAATAAGTAGGTGAAGGAATGGAACAAGAAAACCAAAAAATCACTTTTGATGATTTTTTAAATAAAGTAAAAAAATATATAAAAAACAAAAAAGAAATTCAAACGATTATTAAAGCGTATGAATTTGCTTTAGCTAAACATTTTAAAAGTAAACGTTTAGATGGTTCTGATTTTATTGATCATCCTCTTAATGTAGCCTATATTTTAACTGATTTAAATGTTGATTATGCTACTCTTTCAACAGCGTTATTACATGAAATAATCGATGAAGGAAACGCTACTGTTTTAGAAATCAAAGAAGAATTTGGCGATGAAATAACTAAATTAGTTGTAAGTGTAGCGAAGATTAATAAATTATCATTTTCAATTGAAAACGAATGGACTATTAATTATTATCGGAAGATTTTAGTAGGTTTATGTGAAGATGTTAGGGTTATTTTTATTAAGTTAGCGGATAGACTTCATAACCTCCGTACCTTATGGGCTATTCCTGAAGAAAAACAAAAAGAAAAAGCTAAGGAAACATTAGAAATTCTAGCCCCTATAGCGCACCGTTTAGGTATTTATAATATTAAAAGTGAATTAGAAGACTTATCTTTAAAATATTACAAACCAGATGCTTACACCGATATAGTTAGAAATCTTAATAACACTAAAAAAGAACGAGAAAAAGCTATTAAAGAGATGAAGTTAAAAATATCTGAAATGTTAAACAACAACAATATAATCCACGAAATAAAGGGGCGTTCTAAAAGTATTTTTAGTATTTATCAAAAAATGCAAAAAGGACGAAAATTTAATGAAATATATGATATATTAGCGTTAAGAGTCTATGTTAAAAGCGAACAGAATTGTTACTTAACATTAGGGCTTATTCATTCTAAATATAAACCGGTTCCCAAAAGATTTAAAGATTTTATTGCTATGCCCAAAGAAAACATGTATCAATCATTACATACAACTATATTTGGAATAGATGGTCATTTATTTGAAATTCAAATTAGAACATATGATATGGATAAGATTGCGGAATATGGAATCGCATCGCATTGGTCATATAAAGACAAAAATGCTGATCATAAATTAAAAGATGTAATGGAACAAAAACTAGAAATGTTTCGTTCCCTTATTGATTTAAATAATGAAGAGGGTAATGCTGATGAATTTCTTAAAAATGTTCAAAGCGAGGTTCTAAATGATAATTTATATGCGTTTACTCCTAAAGGTGATGTAATTGAACTTCCAATTGGTAGTACACCAATTGATTTTGCTTACCGAGTACACACTGAAGTAGGGGAAAAAATGATTGGCGCTATTATAAACGATAATATTGTTCCGTTAGATTATGAACTTAAAGATGGGGATATTGTAAAAATAAACATTAATAAAAATGCTAAAGGACCCAGTAGAGAATGGATAAACATTGCCAAAACAGCTCAAGCTAAAAATAAAATAAAAGCCTTTTTTAATAAAATTGATAAAAGTGATGTTATTGAAAAAGGAGAAGAATTATTATTAAAAGAGTTACGAAAACATAATAAGAGTTTTAATGAGTTTCTTACTGAAAGTAATATTAATATACTCTTAGAAGAATTAAATTTAGATGATTTGTTAGATGTTTATTATAATATTGGTTCGTCAAAATATACTGCTAATTATATTTTGAATTTAATTTATAAAGAAAATAAATCGAAAGAAAAAATTATTTTAGATAAATTATTATTAAATAATAATAAGATAATTAATTCTAAAAATGATATTTTAGTAGAAGGAATTGATGATATAAAGATCAATTTAGCTAGTTGTTGTGGACCTGTTTTAGGTGACAATATTATTGGTTATATAACTAAAGGCAAAGGTATTACCGTCCATCGGGAAGAATGTCATAATATTTCTAACTTAGAAGAAAGAATTATAGAGGTCAATTGGAATCCTAATATAAATAAAAAATGGCCCACAAATTTAATGGTAGAGGCTACTAAAAAAGATAATTTATTATTAGAATTAATAGCTAAAACAGCTCATACTAATGTATCTATTCAAAGTGTTAACACCATAAGTAACAATGATTTTATTATTTATGATTTAATCGTTTCCGTTGAAGATACTGAAAAATTAAATAAATATATTAATGATATAAAGCAGTTACCTGAAATTCACAAAGTAGAAAGGGTAATAAAATAATGAAAGTTGTTATTCAACGTACTACTAAAGCCTATGTTAAAGTAAATGGAAAAATTGTAGGAAAAATTAATAAAGGGTTAGTTGTTTTAGCTGGTTTTAATAAAAATGATAATGAAAATATTATTGATCAAATGATAAACAAAATCATTAATTTAAGAATCTTTAATGATGAAAAGGGCGTTATGAATTTATCTTTAAATAATATTAAGGGGTCTATTCTTTCAATATCACAATTTACTTTATACGCTGATACTACTAAAGGTAGAAGACCTAGTTATATAAATTCACTAGAAGCTTCTATCGCTATAAAATTATATGATTATTTTAATCAAAAATTAAAAGATAATAACATTGAAGTAGCTACTGGTATATTTGGTGAATATATGCAAGTAGACTTTGTTAATGATGGCCCTATAACAATTATTATTGATAGCGAAGAATGGAGGAAAAATAATGATAAAAAATAAATTAGATTATAAATTAATTAATTTAGCCATTATAGCTTTTATTATTACTCTTTTCTATTTAACAATAAATTTTTGGTTAACCATTATTCAAATGATATTAAAAATTGTTATTCCTTTTGTGGTCGCTTTTGCTATAGCCCATGCTTTATATCCATTATTAAAAAAAATGGAAGCGAGAAAAATACCTAAAGTTGTATCCATTTTTATTATCGTTATATTAATTATTGGTCTGTTTACAATTCTAATTTCACTTGTTCTACCTTTAATATTTGAGCAAACATTAGGATTATTATCTGGTATACTTAAGTTCGTTAATGATATATCTAATCAATATGATCTTAATTTAGGGGCGTTTCAACATTCTTTAAACGATACTATAAATATTATTGTAAAAAGCATTGGGGAATATCTTTCAAATGGTGTTTTTGCGTTTGTAAGTAGATCGCTAAGTTTTTTCTCAATTATTATTATAATTGCGTTTGTATCTATTTATATTTTAGTTGATATGTCCAAAATAAGATCTAAAACAAAACAATATTTTGTAAGAAAAAACAAAAAAACATTTGCATATTTAAAAATCTTGGATTATGAAATAAGTCAATATTTTTATGGTTTAGGACAATTTATAACCTGGCAATTTTTTGAATATTCAATCGTGTATTATATAATTGGACATCCACACTTTCTCTTGATAGCGTTTTTAGCAGCTATAACAACCTTTATTCCTTATTTAGGAGCCATAATTACTAACTTAATAGCGCTTATAACAGCCTTTGCTATTTCCACCAATTTATTTGTTTTAACCCTTTTTGCAATTATATTATTATCTAGTATTGATAGTTATATCGTATCACCAAAAATATTCGGTGGAACCAATAAAATCCACCCTTTATTAACTATTTTTGCAGTCTTTGCTGGTGGTATATTAGGGGGAATATCAGGAATAATTATCGCTATTCCTACAACAATCATTATCGTTAGCACTTTAAAATATTATAAAACTGATATTTACGCTATTATTGATTATCGTAAATAAGGTTTATTGATAAAAAGATATTTATGGTATATAATAAATGTACCATTTAGATGATCTTTTTAAATTAAATAATAACTCATATATACCTCTAGGGGGGGAATCATGAGATGAATTGGTTACATAAAAATAAGAACCTGAAAAAATTTTTAGAATATGAAATAAATTTAATTAAAAATATGGGTTATTACCTTATAGATTTAAATGATTTAGAATATCAAACAAGTTCTATTGAAATTATAAATAATGATAATATAAAAATAGGAAAACTTTATTTAGATAAAACCAATGAGGATTATTTAAAAACAGTTATTGTTGACAAACCTAAAAAAATTAAAATATATACTAATTTTAACAACCACAATCATATTTTTACAAGTGATATCGTAATTAATACAAATAAATGTAAATTTTTCATTAAATATATTGAAGAACCTAATAAATATGCTAGAATATTAATTGAAGAAAATAATAACAATATGGAATTTTACGTTAATCATAACGGTAGCTTAAAAATTTTTACTAACAAAAAAAATAATCTTCATCTAATTGAAGAAATGGTCATTTTAAATTTAAAACACAATCACTATTTTCATCAAAAAAAAATAAATGATATTATTGGAAATAAATCATTTATAAAAGAAGGTTATAAACAAATATTAAATCAAGTTAAAAATAAATACCATCCTGCTAAAACGAAAATTGTAAAAGAAATCTTTAATGATCAATTCACTTCACTTCAAGATATATCTATTATTAATGATAATTTATATAATACTATCAATTGTTTGAAAGAAGAAAAACACACTATAAATGAAATGATTTATAAATTTGATAATATATGGAATGGGATATGTAATTATATGATAGAATCTATTTTATCAGATGAACATAAAGACAAAATAAACAAAATAATTAGCATTAAACAAAATAAATTGTTAATAAAATAATATCTTAATAAGAATTTATCCCGATTATTAAAACGAAAAGACACTTATTAATAGCTAATCGCATAAAGCGTTATAACATTAAGATCACATATGTGAAATAAGGTAGCACCACGGGTCTTTCTCGTCCTTATATTGATTGGTGCTTTTTATTTAGAAGGAGGAAAAAATGAAAAAAGTAGAACCTAGAACATTATCAGGATTTATGGAATTATTACCGAATGATCAATTAAAATTTAATAAAATAGCCGATACCATTCGTCAAACATTCGAAAAATTCGGTTTTTTACCACTAGATACCCCTGTTATTGAAGCATCAGAGGTCTTATTAGCAAAAGCTGGTGGCGAAACCGAAAAACAAATATATCAAATTAAAAGAGGCGATTCCGATTTAACACTTCGTTTTGATTTAACTGTCCCTTTAGCTAAATATGTAGCTAAAAATTATGGTTTCTTAAATTTTCCTTTCAGAAGATATCAGATTGGTAAAGTTTATCGTGGCGAGAGAGCTCAAAAAGGAAGATTTAGAGAGTTTTATCAATGTGATATTGATATTATAGGGGATGGCGAATTAAACCTTATCAATGACGCTGAAATACCATGCATTATCAATTCTATTTTTAATAATATAGGATTATCTGATTATGTTATTAAATTAAATAACCGTAAATTAATAACGGGTTATTTTGAACACCTAACTATTGAAAATAATAATGTTAAAATTATGCGCATAATTGATAAAATTTCTAAAATAGGTATGGGAGACGTTATAAATGAGTTAAAAAAAATCAACATTGATAGTAATAGTATTAATGAACTTTTATCTTTTGTAAATAATAATGGCTCTAATGAAGAAAAAATTAACAAAATAAAAGCTTTAGAAATAGAAAATCCTTTGTTTAAAAAGGGAGTAAAAGAATTAGAGTTTGTTTATAATTACATAAAATTATTTGGATTGAATGATGATATTATTGATATTGATTTTAAAATTTCAAGAGGTTTAGATTATTATACTGGAACTGTTTATGAAACATTCTTAAAAAACAATCCTGAAATTGGTAGTATTTGTTCTGGGGGGAGATATGATAATTTAGCGGAATTTTATACCGATAAACCTTTACCTGGTGTTGGTATATCAATTGGTCTTACTAGATTATTTGATAAACTTCTGGAATATGATTTAATTAAAGAAGAAAAACCAAAAATTTCTGACTTCCTGATTATTCCCATGACTGATAATTATGAATATATTATAAACATATATAACAAACTTATTATCAAGAATTTTAATACTCAAATATTTTATGAAAAAAGAAGTCTTAAATCCATAATTAATTATGCTGTAAAACTAAATATACCCTACATAATCTTTATTGGTGATGATGAGATTAACAACCAAAAAATCACAATTAAGAACTTAAGTACTTATGAACAAAAAACAATTGATATTGAAGAAATTGAGAGGTATAGGAAAGATATTAATGAATAACATCAAGAAATAGTACCGTAAAAAAAACAAGCCTTAATAAAAAGCTTGTCAGTTAAGGAAATTAATTTTTATCTTGATTTACTTAAAATTAATAATGTTAGAAAAGTTTCTTTTCTAGATAGAAGACCAAATAGATTAAATCCTTAAATTAGCGATTAGATATATGTTTTTGATAATTACGCATTGGTCTAAAAATGTCCATATTATAGCTAACGCTTTCAGTAATAGAACCTAAAAAGATTAATAACATCACTATCGTACTAAGAACAGCATAACCATTCATTAATCTAAATTTAAATTCTCGTTTCATAAACGTATAACTTAACATTTGTCCTAAAACAATAGCGATAATATATGTAAAAATATGTGTAATCATATAAGCATTACCAATTAATAAATCAATTAAGTAACTACCACCAATAAATATTATGGGAGCAATAAAAAGAGTAGCGGTTTTAGCAAAAAAGAAATTTTCAAAGTTTTTACCAATTGTAAAATACTGAATAATACTATATATTAATATAGAAGAAAACATTAAACGACCAAATTCCCATAGACTAGTAGATACAGGACCAAACCAAAAAACAATATTAGTATATCCTGTAAAAAATAATATCGATCCTATTAAACTTATTGCTGCAATAACAAAAAAACCTATAGACTCACTTTTCTTTAATTCTTCTATCATTATTTCACCTCATTACTATTATTTTAATATTTCAAAATAATATACATAAAAATTGGAAAGGATGTGATATATGAATATGAATATATGTTAAGCGCCCGAATCAATTAAAATTGATTGACGAGGAGGAAGAGAATCGAATTATCGGCGGATGCTTCCCGGATGCTTATAGTAGTCGTAAGTGTTTAGACAAACAAACAAAACTAAACATAATAGAAGGGAAATATTATGTGTGGAATTATTGGATATATAGGAAAACAGAATGCACCTAATATTTTGCTAAAAGGTTTATCAAAACTAGAATATAGAGGTTATGACTCCTCAGGCATAGCCATAATTTCTAAAAACGATATTAATATAATAAAAAGTAAAGGAAAACTTATTAATTTAAAAGAAAAACTTAAAAACAATAAAATTAACAGTAAATTAGGAATTGGCCATACTAGATGGGCTACACATGGTGTTCCATCTGATATAAACGCTCATCCTCATTTAAGCCAAAATAAACAAATTGCCATTGTCCATAATGGTATAATTGAAAACTATTTATCTTTAAAAGAAGAATTAGAGCTTAAAGGATATCATTTTATATCAGATACTGATAGTGAAATAATTGCTAACATGTTAGAATATTACAAGGAAGAAAACTTTTTAAATACCATTAATAAAACAATTTCAAGATTAGAAGGCTCTTATGCTCTTTTAATTATTAATAAAGATGATCCTAATAAATTATTTGCTATTAGAAATGAGAGTCCCTTAATTATAGGCATAAACAACGAAGAATATTTTATTGCATCTGACATTCCAGCTATTTTAGAATGGACTAAAAACATATATTATTTAAATAACAAAGAAGTAGCAATATTAAAAGTAAATAGCATTAACTTTTTTAACAATAAAAAAGAGGCTGTTATCAAAAAAATATCTAAAATAACCTGGGATTATGAAGTTGCTAAAAAAAATGGTTATGAACATTTTATGTTGAAAGAAATTTTTGAACAACCTAATGCCGTTAAAGATACAATAAAGCTTAGAATTAAAAACGGGTTACCTAACTTAGATATAAAACTTACTGAAAAATATTTAAATGTAATTGATAAAATATATATTGTGGCTTGTGGCACTGCTTATCATGCTGGATTAAATGCTAAAAATTTAATTGAAAATTTAATTGGAATTAATGCTGAAGCTGATATTGCATCTGAATTTAGATACCGCAATCCTTTAATTAATAAAAAAACATTAGTTATTATTTTAAGTCAATCAGGTGAAACGGCTGATACTTTAGCAGCTTTAAGATTAGCTAAAGAAAAAGGGGCTAAAGTTATATCTATAGTTAATGTAGTTGGGTCATCAATAGCGAGAGAATCAGATGAGGTAATTTATACTTGGGCAGGACCTGAAATTGCAGTAGCCTCTACTAAGGCTTTTACTACTCAATTATCCGTTATTTATTTATTAGTTATTCAATTAGCTCTACTCACTAAAAAGATAGCGGAAAAAGAGGCTAAAAGCCTAATTAAAGAGGTTAAATCAATACCAAAAAAAATAGAATCTATTTTAAAAGAAAAATCTAAAATAAAAGAAATAGCCAAATTTTTTTATCATGATAAAGATGCTTATTATATTGGTAGGGGAAGAGATTACTATATAGCAATGGAAGGATCATTAAAATTAAAAGAAATTTCTTATATTCATGCTGAAGCATATGCAGCTGGCGAATTAAAACATGGTACTATTGCTCTAATTGAAGATAATACTCTAGTAGTAGCTGTATGCAGTATTGAAAAATTATTACCTAAAATGATAAGTAATATTAAAGAAATAGAGGCTAGGGGAGCTAAAACATTAGTTATTACTAATAGTAAAGAGAAAATAGGTACTTATAATTTTATTATTCCTGAGATAAATAATTATTTTACTTCTATATTAACAGTTATACCTTTACAATTGTTAGCGTATTATATTGCAAATTATAAAAAAATAGATTTAGATAAACCTAAAAACTTAGCAAAAAGTGTTACTGTTGAATAAATATCATATACGCAACTAAAAGGATTTAACCCTTTTAGTTGCTTTTTTTGTTTTTCTTTTTTATAATCTATCTAGGTGATTATTATGACAGATATAAAAACAATTGAAAAAAGTATCATAAAAAAGTATCGCAAAACAATTTGGAGTAAATTTATTAAAGCTATTAAAGATTATGAATTGATTAAAGATAACGATAAAATAGCCATATGTATAAGTGGTGGTAAAGATAGTATGATGCTAGCTAAATGTTTTCAAGAATTAAAAAGACATAATCAAATTAATTTTTCATTAGAATTTATAACCATGAACCCCGGTTATAATGAGAATAATTTAAAATTAATTAAAGATAATGCCAAAATATTAAATATTCCATTAAAAATCTTTGAGACTGATATCTTCTCGGTTATAAATAAACATGGTGGGAAATCACCTTGCTATTTATGCGCTAGAATGAGAAGAGGATACTTATATGATTATGCTAAGAAGTTAGGGTGTAATAAAATAGCCTTAGCTCATCATTTTGATGATATCATCGAAACGATTATGATGAATATATTATATAATGGGAAATATGCAACAATGATGCCTAAACTAAAAAGTGATAATTTTATAGACATGGAATTAATTAGACCTTTTTATTACATTAAAGAAAAAGATATTATTTTATGGTCTACATATAACAATTTAGAATTTATCGCCTGTGGTTGTCCATTATCTGAAAGAAAAAACACGGGCAAAAGAAAAGAGGTTAAAGAAATAATCAAGGCATTAAAAGCAACAAATGAAAATGCTGATATTAACATATTAAAATCTAGTGAGAATATCAATTTGAATATGGCTATAAAATATTATAAGAATAATATTGAAACATCTTTTTTAGATGAATATTAAAAAAGAAAATAAAATGAAGAATAAAAGAAGGTTGTCATTGATAATTAAAAATGCTATAATAAATAATACCTGATGGTAATGTTTCCTGTATAGTAAAACCTACTAAACGACGATAAGGGAATCTAAAGTGTTGCTTGTGTTGAATGCTTGCTCATTAAGTATGCAAGAATCCTAATAGCAACATGGAGATACCCACCTGTAAAAGTGCAGGTTTATCGTATATGGAAACGTATCATCGGGTTTTTTTATTAATTAATTGCTATCTTCCTTTAAATCTGTTATAATACGACCCCATAAGGAGAATATTATGAGATACGAAGATCTTAAAAAATGTCATATGTTAAATAAAGTAATAATATTTAAGGCCATGAATATTTTTTATCAAATAAAAGATAGAAATATAACTATTGATAAGTATGATTATTGTTTTGATATTAAAGATGATAACATTACTAGGCCTTTAAAAGAAGAAAATGCTAAATTAAAACAGCAAGATAAAATTGTTCTTTCATTATATTTAAGTTATTTAACAATAAATACTAATATAAAGACAAAACTAAATATGATTGGAATTGAATATAGGGATGTCCTTTTTCATTTAGATATTAATATAAAGGAAAAATTTAAATTAACAGAAGAAAAATATAAGGATATGTATAATAATTATTTTGCTAAAACACTTAACCTTATTTGGACATCTGATGAAAAAGATTATAGAATAACTTATAAAGATAAAGATAAAGACTTTTATAAATTAATTTATGATAGTATTTATGATCGTTACATAGTGGAAAGCGAAATTGTAGAAAATTTACTGTTAGATATGGATTTTTATGATGATTATATTGAAAGTTATACTATAAAGGAAGATGAATTAAATAACACAAGTAAATTGTTGACTTTATTAAGTAAAGAGAACATTACTAATCCTAAAGTTGATAACACTACTATGTTTAATCAAATATTACATAATGAGTTTAATGTTCCAAGTAAAAAAAATACACTTAGTTCTAATAATAAAACAGAAAAAGTTAAAGTTATTGATATTAATAGTAGAAGAAAAAAGTAGAATCCTATCATTTAAGGATTCTACTTTTATAATTTATCATAAATATCTTTTAATAATTTTTCGTATTTACTTGTTTCTTTAGGAGAATAATATCGTCTATTTTTAATGTTATCAGGTAAATATTGTTGTTTAACATATCCATTTTTATAATTATGAGGATAATTATAAGCCATCGAATTAGTTTTTATATGATTGGGAACATTACCTGTATTTCCTCTTTCAATATCTTTTAAGGCTAAATCAATGGCTGTTATACCGCTATTAGATTTAGGTGATAACGCTAATTCAATAACCATATTAGCGAGTGGTATTCTAGCTTCTGGCAATCCTAACATTTCACATATCTCAATACACGCTAGAACCTTAGGACCAACACTTGGATTAGCTAAACCAATATCTTCATAAGCGCATACACTCATTCTTCGGTAAATACTATCTAAATCACCAACTATTATTAATCTAGCTAAATAATGTAATGCAGCATTAACATCGCTACCTCTTATTGATTTTTGAAATGCACTTAACACATCATAATGACCATCATCATTATGATCATGAAAAAAAATAGGTTTTGTATTTATCTCCTTAATCAAATCAATATCTATCTTTTTATTATTAGAAGAATAATAACAAATTTCTAGCAAATTATAAGCATACCTTAAATCGCCACTTGATAAATTAATGATATAGTCTACAGCATCTTTTTCAATATTAATACCCTTTAAACATTCACTTTTTAAAGCTTTCATTACACCTTTTTTTATATCTTTATTATCTAATTCTTTTAATTCAAACATTTGACATCTGCTTCTAATAGCAGGATTTATTTTATGATAAGGATTAGCAGTAGTTAAACCAATAATAGTTATAAGACCGCTTTCTAAATACGGAAGGAGTAAATCCTGTTTATCTTTATTTAAGCGATGTATTTCATCCATAACTAATAAAATACCCTTATACATTTTAGCTTCCTCGACAACAATATCAAAGTCTTTTTTGTTATTGATAACGGCATTTAAAAACCTTGTCTTGACTTCTAATTCGTTAGCGATTGCATTTGCAATACTAGTTTTACCAATTCCTGGTTTACCATATAATATCATTGAAAAGATCTTTTTATTATTAATCATATTATATAAAACTTTATCTTTGGCAACCAAATGTTTTTGTCCAATAATATCATTTAATTTTTGAGGTTGCAGTTTATAAGCTAAAGGTTCATTCACTTTACATCACCAATAATATTTTAACATATAACAACCGATTATGATATAATAAGATTATGTTAAACTTATTATACACTAGTAACATACATATCTTTTGAGGTGAAAAATGATAGCGTTAATTAATGATTATTTAAATTATATTTATATTGAAAAAAAACTTAGCTCTAATACTAAAGATGCTTATCAAAGAGATTTAATAAAGTGGGCTAAATATTTAACCAAAGAAAAACAAAAAAATGATATTAATAAAATAAATAAGGAAGATGTAACTTCATATATGGAATATTTAGTGAAAAACAATATATCGCCTAGAAGTATTACCAGAATAACCATAAGTATTAAAAACTTTTATAAATATTTAGTTAGAGAAAAAATATGTCATAGTAATCCTTGTGAGAATATTGATACCCCTAAATTAACAAAGAAACTACCTAAAGTCTTAAATGTTGAAGAAATAAACAAACTATTAAACTTTAATCCCAATAATAATATTCAACATCGAAATAAAGCTATGATTGAATTATTATATGCTTCAGGACTAAGAGTTAGTGAATTGATTAATTTGAAAATAAACGATGTTAATATTGAAATGAATCTCTTAAGATGTTTTGGCAAAGGAAATAAAGAAAGAATTATCCCTATTGGTGATATAGCAACTAAATGGATAAAAGAATATTTAAATGTTTATAGATACTCTTTATTAAAAAACAAAACTTCTGATTATCTCTTCCTAAATAATAGAGGTAGTAAAATGACAAGACAAGGCTTTTTTAAAATATTAAAAAAATTAGCCCAAGAACAAAAAATAACTAAAGATTTTTCCCCACATACGCTTAGACACTCTTTTGCTACTCACTTGTTAGAATATGGAGCGGATTTAAGAAGTATTCAAGAAATGTTAGGGCATAGTGATATTACTACTACTGGAATATATACTCATATAGCTAATAACACCATAATAAAGAATTATAATCAATATCATCCTCGTAGCAAAAAGGAGAATTAAAAATGCAATTTAAAAGAATTTTTTTACTAGTACTAGATTCATTAGGAGTAGGGGAAGCTGATGATGCTCATCAATATGATGATATAGGATCTAATACCTTACTTAATATCATTAATAATTATCCCATAAATATACCTAATATGAAAAAATTAGGGTTTTATAATATATTATCAATTACTAATCAAGATCCTATGGCATATTATACTAAAGCTAATCCAATTAGTAATGGAAAAGATACCATGGTAGGGCACTATGAATTGATGGGGATAAAAACAGATATTCCCTATAAAACATGGACAGATACTGGCTTTCCAAAAGATTTAATCGATGAAATAGAAAAACAAACAGGATATAAAATAATAGGTAATAAGGCAGCCAGTGGAACCGAAATAATAAACGAATTAGGAGAAGAACATATAAAAAGTAAAGCCATTATTATTTATACTTCTGTTGATTCAGTAATACAAATTGCAACTCATGAAGATATAATACCAATTAAAGAGTTATATAGAATATGTAAAATTGTTAGAGAAATTACCAAAACAGATAAATGGAGAGTAGGTAGGGTTATAGCAAGACCATTTAAAGGTGTTAAAGGTAATTTTTTGAGAACTGGTAATAGAAAAGATTATGCCTTAAATCCTCCTAGTAAAACGGTATTAAATTATTTAGAAGAAAAAAAATATGAAGTTATAGCAATAGGTAAAATTGGTGAAATATTTAATTATCAAGGCATAACTAAAAATATTAAAACCAAAGATAACGAAGAGGGTATAAAAGAATTTTTAAAAATATTTAATAGTAACTTTGAAGGTCTTTGTTTTATTAATCTAAATGATTTCGATACTAAATATGGTCACAGAAGAGATATAAAGGGTTATGCTAAAGCTTTAGAAGAATTTGACACATATATACCTACTTTGTTAAATCGTTTGAATGATGATGATTTATTTATAATTACAGCCGATCATGGTAATGATCCAACTTATAAAGGAACGGATCACACTAGAGAAAAAATACCTGTTATTATTTATTCTAAAAAATTTATTAACAACCATAAAATAGCTGATTTAAAAACCTTTGCCGACATTGGAGCTTCGATAGCGCATAATTTTAACGTTCAAAAACCAACTGTTGGAGAAAGTTTTATTAATAAACTTTTATAACATATATCACTTATATATAAACCTCCCATATTATAATATGGGAGGTTTATAATGAATAATACAGGACAAAATAACTATCAACAACAAATGATTACTTTATTTAATAGGTACTTATCTAATGTTGCAGTATTAATAAATAAACTTTATAATTTGCATTGGAATATAGAAGGTCCCTTCTTTTATGGGTTACATGACAAATTTGAAGAATATTATGATGAATTGCATGAAATATTTGATGAAGTAGCTGAAAGAATAAAACAGTTTAATGGTTATCCTATTGCCAACTTAAAACAATATAATGAAACATCACAAATCAAGTCAATTGAAAGTAAACCATATAATGAAAGAGAAGCCGTAATGAATCTAGTAAATGATTTTGAATATATGATAATGATATCAAATCAAATCATAAATAATGCCGGAGAAGTTAATGATGAGGCTACAATAGTATTGTTTGGAGAATATACCTATTTTTTTCAAAAAGAATTATGGATGTTAAAAGCAAATTTAAAATAGCTAATTCAGCTATTTTAATTTTTTTAAATATATTACTTTTGGATTGTTTTCAGGCTCAACAGGTTGTATATTAGTGTCCTTTAATTTTATTAATTCTTCCTTAAGAATACTTTTTTCTATTATTGATCCATCTTCTTCAATTATTTTCCTAAAATAATCTTTTAAACATTCATCTATATATTCGATAATAAGACTCTCAATAACATTTGTAATAAGCTTATCTTTATTATCATTAATAACTATCAAACTATTTTTATCATAATCTATTCTATATTCTATTATTTGATTTGCTATAATAAAATAACCAAAAATAGTATAATAGGTTGCTTTTCCCTTGTCAGTTGATATATCTATAAAAAAGTCAAAATCTTCAATAATTTTATTTTTATAATTAACTGTAGTAAATCTTACTTTACAAATATAGTCATTTGTTTTTTTTATTCTAATAATTTCTTTCATAAAACACCTCATTAAGAATTAATGATTATTATAATATCATTAGAATTAAAAAAAAAA
>SKGN01000004.1 GCA_007117415.1 Bacilli bacterium
AAAAATATCTAAAAAACCTAAAAAAAACGAAAAAGTTGGAAGAAATCAAAAATGTCCTTGTGGTAGTGGCAAAAAACACAAATTCTGTTGTGGAAAATAAAAAAAAGGTATAGGTTCATAATATGTAATCCATACCTTTTTTTTAATTTTCAGTTTTTTTGAACTTGTTTTTAAGAATAAAACTTAATGCAATAAAAGAAATAAAACATATAATAAATATTCCCAGAAAGATAAACATTTTATTAAATGAGTAACTCATGATATCAACTATTAAATAATTATTAAAAATAGCAATTTGCTCCGTTTGAATAATTATATTAATTAAAACCTCTTGAGCAACAAATAAACCTAATAAATATATAATACCAATTACTGCTCCTGTTATTCCGAACCATTTAAGTCCTTTGGTTAGTTTTGATATTAATATACTTAATCCTAGTAATAATGCGAAAATAACAAAAAATATAATGTTAAGATATTTATATACTTGTTGAGCTATATTAATTTGTGGTTTGAAATTGGTAGTTATTTCCTCAACATCTATGAATTCACTTAAAACAATTTGATCAGGTATATCAATATCCTCTATTATTGCATCTATATTAAAGCCATCTTTTTCTAATTGTTTCTTTTCTTCTTCAGGAAGTTCGTCTACTTTGTTTTCAATCTCTTTTTTAAAATTAGCCATAAAATTATCTGTTTCAATAACGAGTGTAAATTCTTGTTGGTTTCCTTTTATAATGTTAAGGGCATCTTTAATAGCTAAAAAAGTATTTTCTTTAAACCATTCTTCGTTAATTGTTTTTTCAATAGAACTCGTTAATATTTCTTGCATTTCATTTTTATCGCTATCATCATTAATATTTTGAATTAATTCATTTTTAACGGCTTGATAAATAGATGGCATAAATTCTGTTTTATAAATCATTCCTTCATAAAAGCGTTCGCTTAAAAAGGTGTTATTTATTAATAGGGTAGTTATAAATAACAAAGATACCAATATTAAAATTAAACATATAGTGATTTGTAAAAAATTTCTAATTAATTTCATTTTTTCCTCCTATTTGTTTATATTCTTAAATATAGCAAAAATAATTAACAAATGCAAATAATGTGACAAATATAAGGAAAAAAGATATTAAATCTTTATGAAAATATTTGAACATGATATAATGAAAAAGGTGATATAAATGGAATTAAAGGAATTAAAAAAAGAGTTAGATAATAAAAAAGAAAAAATATTGAACTTTTGGGGGTCTCTTTGACATAATAAACAAAGAGAAAAAACTAGAAGAATTAAATCAAATATTAAATGAACCAAATTTTTGGGATAATAAAAAACAAGCAGAAAAAACTATTGAAAAGATTAATAATATTAAGCAAGATATAACAAAAATCAAAAATTTAAAAACTAAAATTGATAACAATTTTGAGATAATCATTATGCTAGAAGATTCATATGATGAAGAAATAAAAATAATGGTTGAAAAAGAACTTCTAGATATAACTAAAGCTTTAGATGAGTTTGAATTACAAGTGTTACTAAGTGGAGATTATGATAGCAATAATGCTATTTTAGAAATTCATTCGGGAGCTGGAGGTACAGAGGCTTCTGATTGGGCTTCAATGCTTCTTCGTATGTATTCTAGATGGGTCGAATCAAATAATTATAATTATGAATTAATAGCTATTCAAACTGCAGAGGAAGCCGGAATTAAAAGTGCTTCTATATTAATAAAAGGAAAGAATGTTTATGGTTTTTTAAAAAGTGAAAAAGGAGTACATAGATTAATAAGGTTATCGCCTTTTGATACTGGCAAACGAAGACATACCTCTTTTGCGTCAGTTGAAATAATTCCTGAAATTGAGAGTAATATAGAAATTGAATTAAAAGAACAAGATTTAAAAACAGATGTATATAGAAGTAGTGGAGCTGGTGGTCAATCAGTTAACACTACTGATAGCGCGGTTAGAATTACGCATTTGCCTACTGGTTTAATCGTTACGTGTCAAAACGAAAGAAGTCAAATAAAAAACAAAGAAAAAGCGCTTCAAATATTAAAAAGTAAGGTTTATCAACTTGAGCAAGAAAAATTGAGCGATTCTCTCGTTGAGTTAAAAGGAGATAGCCAGAAAATTGATTTTGGTTCTCAGATTAGGACTTATGTTATGCATCCTTATTCGATGGTTAAGGATCATCGAACCAATGTTGAAACAAGCAATGTATTAAAAGTATTAGATGGAGATATAAGTCTATTTATAGAAGCATATTTGAAAGGAGAAGTTGCGAGTGATTTTAACTAAAAAACAATCAAAAAGACTAGTTATTAAAAGGTTTCTTTTTCTTTTAGTAGCGTTATTTATTTATGCTTCTGCTTATAATTTGTTCATGTTGCCTAATAATATAGTGGCTGGGGGTGTCAGTGGGATTGCCATTATAACGAAGCACATGATTGATCCCGCTTTACTAGTTTTAATATTGAGCGTTCTACTAATTATTATGAGTTATTTAATACTTGGTAAAGAAAAAACAATGAACTCTATAATTGGTTCTTTGTTTTTTCCCCTTTTTATAAAATTAACCGCTAATATTGGTGAATTTTTTTTAATTGAAACGAAAGATTTATTGCTAATATCTATTTTTACTGGTGTATTTGCTGGAGTTGCTATTGGTCTTGTTTTTAAAAACGGTTATACCACGGGAGGAACTGATATTTTAAATCAAATAGTTTCTAAATATTTCAAAATTTCAATAGGAAAAGCAATGTTAATTAATGAAAGTATTATAGTATTATGTGGGGGATTGGTTTTTGGTTGGACAATGGTAATGTATGCGGTTATAGTTATATATATAATGAGCGTTACCGCGGATAAGGTAATGTTAGGTATTTCCGGGAACAAGGCTTTTTATATTGTAACAGCTAAAGACGAGGAAATAAGAGATTATATTTTAAGACGTTTAGGTCATGGGGTAACAATATTAGATTCAAAAGGGGGATTTTCCGGAAGAGAACAAAACATATTAATGTGTGTAGTGCCCACTAATCATTACTTTAAATTAAAAGAGGGAATACAATTAATAGACAAAGAAGCTTTCTTTGTGGTTACAGATTCATATGAAGTAATTGGAGGAGCTTAATATGAATAGAAAGAAAGTAAGCTTGAAAAAAATTAAAATTTATCTAGAACTAACAGTGGGATTGTTTCTGGCAGCGGTTGTATTTAATTTATTTTTTTTCCCCATGAAAATAGTAGTAGGTGGCAATAGTGGAATAGCTATAATAGTGGAACACTTATTTAACGTAGATCCCTCAATGGTCATTTTAATATATGCGTTAATAACATTAATGATAGGATTTTTTGTGTTAGGTTATGAAGTGGTTAGAAATTCTATTTATGGTGCATTAATATTTCCTCTCTTTATTAATTTAACATCAGGAATAAATGAATTTATAATTATTGACTATGATAATGCTTTGGCCTTGTTTATAATAGGTGCCGTTATAATAGGAGTAGCGCTAGGTTTAGTATATAAAACAGGATATACCCTTGGTGGCACGGATATTATTAAATTAGTAATAAGAAAATACTTTGGTTACACGATTGGTAAAGCAAGTTTAGTAGTTAATGGAGTCATAGTTATAATAGGTGGAATTATTTTTGGATGGACCAATGCTATGTATGCGTTATTAATATTATATATATCAGCAGTGGTGATAGATAAAGTTTTATTAGGAATAGCCCAAAACAAAGCTTTTTATATTGTTACGAAAAAGGACGAAGAATTAAAGAAACATATTATAAATGATTTAAATAGGGGAGTTAGTGTTATTAAAGCTAAGAACAATAATACTAATGAAACAAAAAAAGTATTGATGTGTATTATTCCCAAAAAGGAATATTATTTATTAAAAGAAATAATCAAAAAAACAGATAAAGAAGCTTTTTATAGCGTTGTAGATGCATATGAAGTTAGCGGCGGATATAAAGCAATTTAAAAAACATAGAAAAACGTGTTATAATTTATTTAGTAGTAAGGAGATGTTTTATGGAATTAATAAGAATTAAAGGTGTCGAAAAACAATATAAAAATGGAGTTACTGCTGTATATGATCTTGATTTAAAAATAAAAAAAGGCGATTTTATTTTTGTGATAGGTGCTTCTGGTAGTGGTAAATCAACATTAATAAAAATGTTACATCGAGAGGAAAAACCATCTAAAGGACAAATTATAATCGGTGGAATAGATGTTGCTAAATTAAGAAATAACAAGGTTTATAAATTAAGAAGAAAGCTTGGGATTGTTTTTCAAGATTTCAAATTACTACCTAAACTTAATGTTTTTGAAAATGTTGCGTTTACGTTAGAAATTTTTGGTGTACCAATGAGCGAAATAAAAGAAAAAACCTTAAAGGCGATTGAGCTAGTAGGATTAAAAAACAAAGCCAAGCAATATCCTGATAAACTATCAGGAGGAGAACAACAAAGAGTTGCTATTGCAAGAGCAATTGTTAACGGACCAAAATTATTATTATGTGACGAACCTACGGGTAATTTAGATCATGAGACAAGCATGGAAATAATGAAAGTTTTAGAAGTTATTAATAACTTAGGAACAACTATTATTATGGCTACTCATGATCGTGATATTGTTAATAAAATGAAAAAAAGGGTAATCTTATTAGAAAATGGTAAATTAGTTAAAGATTATGAAAAAGGGAGTTATGATTGTAATGAAGGTGTTTAGAATTTTAGGACGCAATATTAGAGATGCGTTTAGAAGCGTTTTTAGAAATTTCAGTTTAAGTATTGCATCAATATCATGTATAACCATTACCCTTGTTGTGGTTTCGATTTCGGTGTTATCATCTTATAATGTTGATAATTTTACTAAATTAATGAAACAAGATTTTACCATAGTAGTTTTTTTAGATAACAAAATAGATCAAAAAGGAATAACCGAAATTGAAACAGAGATTGAAAAAATTGAAAATGTTGAAAGTTATGAATATGAAAGTAAAATTGATATAGCCTCATCAATGATGGCGACATCTGATATTTTCGAAAATATTATGAAGGAGTGGGATGAAACCGAAAATCCACTTCAAGATACGTTTTTGATTAAAGTTAAAGATACCAATTATATAAATCAAACTGCTAATAAAATCAAGCAACTTGAGGGGGTTACCCTTGTAAAATATGGCGAGGGTATTGTGGAACAATTATTAACTGTTTTTAATATAGTTGAAAAAGCCCTTGTTGTGGTTGTTTTATTGCTTGTGTTTGTTACTGCTTTTTTAATTACTAACACTATAAAGTTGACCATCTTTTCGCGAAAAAAAGAAATAGAAATCATGAGATTAGTAGGATCATCTAATATAAATATTCAGTTACCATTTATTATAGAAGGGTTATTTTTAGGATTGTTAGGGGCTGTTATTCCTACATTAATAGTAATTTATGGTTATACAGCCTTATATTTAAATTTTGACGGAAGATTGTTTTCTCCGTTTATTAGATTGGTACATCCTGAACCGTTTATATATGTGGTATCATTGGGACTTGTTAGTTTAGGAATAATAGTGGGTATGATGGGTAGTTATGCTGCCGTCAGAAAATATTTAAAAATATAAGGAGAGTTAGTTATGGCGGGAATTTTTTATTCTTATCAAAATGAAGAAAACGAATATATAGATACTAGTAGTTACGGAAATTATTATCGACCCAAAAAGAAACCGAACGACAAAGGTAAATACCTTGTTTTGCTTATATTAACTATTGTTATATTAATTTTATTGTGGTTGGGAGGCTTTCTAAATCCTGGCGACAAAGAATTAAAACATATGAAAGTAATGGATAGAGTTTGTGAAGAGGCTGTAAAACACGTTACAGAACCGGAGCAAAAAATAGGTATTTATGGGGCTAATATTCCTGGCAGGGTAATTTATATTAGGCTTAACGAATTAATGATGATTGGAGTTATAGAGTCGAATTTAAAAGACTATAGAACAGGAGAATTAATTTCAGCTTCTACAGATATAAAATTAGAAGTTTTATCAACTGAAAATATTTTATGCAGCGGTTTTGCTTTTCCTGAAGATGATAGAATAATTCCGGAAGTTTTCTTAATTGGAAATAAAAAAATGACCATTAACAAAGGAGAAACATTTATTGATCCTGGTGCTTATGCTACTGATAACAGAGATGGAAATATTACTCACAAAATAGTTAGATCGGGTACTGTTGATGTAGAAACACCCGGAACCTATCACATTCATTATGTTGTAAAAGATAGAGCCGGAAATCTTTCGGAAAAAGAAACGAGAATAATTATTGTAAAATAAACTTAATAAATTATAACTTAGGCAGGAAAAAATTCCTGTCTGTTTTTTATGACAACTACGGGTTGACACGAACGATTGTTTGGCTGTATAATATGGTGAGATTAGAGAGAGGGATAATAATGAAATTTGAACTAAAAACTAAATATAATCCCAGTGGCGATCAACCTCAAGCAATACAAAAATTAGTAGAAGGAATTAATAAAGGCGAAAAACATCAAGTTTTATTAGGTGCGACAGGTACCGGAAAAACCTTTACTGTTTCTCATGTTATAAATCAAATTAATAAACCTATTTTAGTTTTAGCTCATAATAAAACTTTAGCAGGTCAACTTTATGGTGAGTTTAAAGAATTATTTCCAAACAATAGAGTTGAATATTTTGTTTCTTATTATGACTATTATCAACCAGAAGCATATATTCCTTCTAGCGATACTTATATAGAAAAGGATGCTTCAATAAATGATGAGATAGACGAATTAAGACATAGCGCCACTTCAGCTTTGATGAATCGAAAAGATGTTATCGTTGTAGCGTCAGTGTCTTGCATATACGGAATTGGAGAAGTAGAAGAATATAAGAAAAAGATGCTTATATTAAATGAAGGAGATATTATTGAAAGAGATGAAATATTAAAACGATTAATAGAAATGTTATATGAAAGAAATAATGTTGATTTAACAAGAGGGACTTTTAGAGCTAAAGGAGATGTTATTGAAATAATTCCAAGCTATGAGCGAAAAAATGGAATAAGAATAGAACTTTTTGACAACATAATTGAAAAAATAAGTGAATTTGATGTTTTAACAGGTAATATTATTGTTAACAAAAAAACTGTAACACTTTATCCCGCTAGTCATTTCGTTACAGGAGATGAAAAATTAAAAATAGCCATTGAAAGAATAAAAGAAGAACTTAATAATAGGTTGCCAGAACTTAAAAATAATAACAAATTAATTGAATATCAAAGATTAGAAGAAAAAACAAATTATGATATCGAGATGTTAAATGAAACAGGTTTTTGTAGAGGAATAGAAAATTACGCCAGACACCTTGCTTTAAAAGAGGAAGGGGAAACGCCTACCACCTTAATTGATTATTTTGGAGATGATTTTTTATTAATAATTGATGAATCTCATGTCACCTTACCTCAGGTTAGAGGGATGTATAATGGAGATAGAGCACGTAAACAAATGTTAGTAGACTATGGTTTTAGATTACCAAGTGCTTTAGATAATAGACCACTGCATTTTGATGAGTTTGAAGAAAAGATAAAGCAAGTAATATATGTTTCTGCCACCCCGGGCGATTATGAATTAGCCAAAACAAATCATAGGATAGTTGAACAAATTAATAGGCCAACTGGTTTGTTGGACCCTACTATTGAAATTAGGAAATCTAAAAATCAAATAGATGATCTAGTTGGGGAGATAAATAAACGAACAAAAGTTAATGAAAGAACCATTATAACAACGTTGACTATTCGAATGGCTGAAGAATTAACTAATTACTTAAAAAAAATGGATATAAAAGTAGCGTATCTTCATAACGAAATAAAAACCTTAGAAAGGATTAAAATAATAAGGGATTTAAGATTAAAAAAATATGATGTTTTAATTGGTATAAATCTACTTAGAGAAGGATTAGACATTCCAGAAGTAAGTTTAATAGCTATTCTTGATGCTGACAAACAAGGCTTTTTAAGAAGCGAAAGAAGTTTAGTTCAAACGATAGGAAGATGCGCCAGAAATATAAATGGTCATGTTATAATGTACGCTGATGAAATTAGCGAAAGTATGAAGAAAGCCATTTTAGAAACTGAAAGAAGAAGAGAAATTCAAAAACAATATAATGAAAAAAACAATATTGTTCCTAAAACAATCATTAAAGAAATAAGAGAACTAATTTCTAATGAAACGGATGAAATTAGTGATAATAGTAATAATATATATACAAAGAAGCAAAAAGAAAAAGCTATAACAATGATTGAAAAAGAAATGAACGAGGCTGCCCAAAATTTAGATTTTGAAAAGGCAGCGGAATTACGAGATATATTATTTGAGTTAAAATTAAAATAATGAAAGAAGAGATAGTATGGATAAAATTATTATAAAAGGTGCTAGAGAAAATAATTTAAAAAATATAAATATTGAAATACCTAAAAACAAATTAGTTGTTATGACGGGGTTATCAGGTAGTGGTAAGAGTAGTTTAGCGTTTGATACTATTTATGCCGAAGGACAAAGAAGGTATGTTGAATCTTTAAGTGCTTATGCTAGACAGTTTTTAGGAGGAACTGATAAACCTGATGTTGATACAATAGAAGGATTAAGTCCGGCTGTTAGTATAGAACAAAAAACAACTAATAAAAATCCTAGATCGACGGTAGGAACGGTTACCGAAATTTATGATTATTTAAGACTTTTATATGCCCGTATAGGTGTGCCTTATTGTCCTGTTCATCATATTCCTATAACTAATCAAAGTATCGAAGAAATGGTTAATAAAATTTTAGAATTGGAAAGCAATATAAAAATAGTAATTATGTCGCCTATTATTAGTGGCGAAAAAGGAACACATAAGGATATTATTGAAAGTTTAAGGAAAAATGGTTTTGTTAGAGCAAGAATAAACGGAGTCGTTAAAGATTTAAGTGAACAATTTAATTTAGATAAAAATAAAAGGGATAATATAGAAGTAATAATAGATAGATTAATAATTAAAGAAGGGATTAGAACAAGGTTATATGATTCTATTGAGACGGCTATCAAATTATCTGGTGGCAAGGTTATCATTGAAGTAATAGGCCAAAAAGAAATTGTCTTAAATGAAAATTTAGCGTGTCCTTATTGTGATTTTTCAATTGAAGATTTAGAACCAAGGGCCTTTTCTTTCAACTCTCCTTATGGGGCTTGTTTTGATTGTAAAGGAATTGGATTTAAATTAAAAATTGATGAGGATTTAATTATTCCCAACAAGAATATTAGTTTAAATCAAGGCGCAATCAAACCCCTTAGTACTATGGATGATTCAAATATATATATAAAGAAATTAGAAATAGTTTGTGCGAAATATAATATTGATATGAATAAGAAAGTTAATGATTTAAAGAGAAAAGAATTAGATATTCTTTTATATGGTTCTAAAGATATAATAAATTTTAATTTTAACTCAAGAAGCGGCAATAATTATATAAATAAGGAACCTTATGAGGGTGTAATAAATAATTTACAAAGAAGATATTTAGAAACTAATAGCGAGTATATTCGCGATTGGATAGGTCAATATATGATTGAACAAACATGTTCAAGTTGTAAAGGATCAAGATTAAAAGAGAGTGTTTTGAATGTTTTAATTGCTAAAAAAAATATAAATGATATATGTGAATTAAGTATTAGAGATATGTTATATTTTTTTAATAATTTAGAATTAACTGGCGAAAAGAAAGAAATATCTAAATTAATAATAAAAGAAATAAAAGAAAGGTTAATGTTTTTAGTGAATGTAGGTTTGGATTATTTAAGTCTTAACCGAACTTCAGGAACTTTATCTGGCGGAGAATCTCAACGAATAAGGTTAGCAACCCAAATTGGTTCCAGATTATCTGGTATTTTATATGTTTTAGATGAACCTAGCATAGGGTTGCATCAAAGGGATAATCAAAAACTAATTAATTCGTTATTAGAAATGAGAGATATAGGTAATACCCTTATTGTTGTAGAACATGATCATGAAATGATGTTACAAGCAGATTATTTAATTGATATTGGTCCTAAAGCAGGAATTAAAGGAGGTTACATAGTTGCCGAAGGAACGCCAGAAGAGGTCATGAATAACCAAAAGAGCATAACGGGTTTATATTTAAAAGGAGAAAAAAAGATAGATATACCTAAAACAAGAAGAAAAGGTAATGGTAATTTCATCGAATTAAAGGGGTGCTCAGCAAATAATTTAAAGAATATAAATGTTTCTTTTCCGTTAGGAACATTCATCTGTGTTACTGGTGTGTCAGGAAGTGGTAAATCAACGTTAGTTGAGGAAATATTATATAAATCTATTGCCAGTAATCTTTACAAAGTTAAAGAGAAGCCAGGAAAACACAAAAAAACAATAGGATTAGAAAATATAGATAAAATTATTAATATTACTCAAAATCCTATTGGTAGAACCCCAAGAAGCAACCCAGCTACTTATACTGGTGTATTTGATGATATTAGAGATGTTTTTTCTGAAACAAAGGAAGCTAAAATTAGAGGTTATTCAAAAGGTAGATTCTCATTCAATGTTAAAGGAGGAAGATGTGAATCTTGTAATGGAGATGGGGTTAAAAAAATAGAAATGCATTTTTTGCCTGATGTTTATGTTCCTTGCGAACTTTGTAAAGGTAGTAGGTATAATATTGAAACACTGGATATAAAATTTAAAGGAAAAAATATAGCCGAGGTTTTAAATATGACAATAGAAGAATCTTATGAGTTTTTTGATAATATATATAAAGTGAAAAATAAATTAAATGTTTTATTAGATGTAGGCTTAGGTTATTTAAAATTAGGACAAAGTGCTACAACTTTATCAGGAGGAGAAGCAAGTAGGGTTAAATTAGCTAAAGAGTTACAAAAAAAACCAACTGGAAAAAGTTTGTTTATTTTAGATGAACCCACTACCGGGTTGCATGTAGATGATGTCAAAAAGTTGTTAAAAATATTAAATCGAATAGTTAATAATGGTGATACAGTGGTGGTTATTGAACATAATTTAGATGTCATAAAAGTTTGCGATTATATTATTGATTTAGGGCCAGAAGGAGGTAATTTAGGAGGTTATATTATTGGGTCTGGAACACCAGAATATATAGCGAGCATAAAAAAATCTTACACTGGTCAATATTTAAAAAAACTATTATATACAAAAGACTAAATAAATGCTAAAATTGTAACTAGAATAATAAGTTATAACTGTAATATAAATAATCTTTTAATATTTTTATGCAGAGTTTCTTAACTTAATGTAAAAGGGGCGATAATACATGGATAAAGCTTTTAATTTTTTATTGAATGAAGTAGGAATTAAGTACAGAGATACTATTGTTGTAGGTGTTTCTGGCGGTTCTGATTCCATGGCGTTATTGCATGTATTATGCGAATTAAGAAAAGAAACGGATATTTTTATAATATGTGCTCATGTTAATCATAATACTAGAGAAGAAAATGATAACGAAAAACTTTTTATCGAAAAATATTGCGATAATAATCAAATTTTATTTGTAAATATGAAAATAGAAGAATATGGTGATGATAATTTTCATAACGAAGCAAGGAGTAAGCGCTATTTTTATTTTGATTCCGTTGTAAAAAAATATGGAGCTCATTATCTTGTTACGGCTCATCACGGTGATGATTTAATTGAAACCATCCTAATGAGATTAGTAAGGGGATCAACTTTTAGAGGTTATGCGGGATTTAGTAAAACCTTAAATATGGGTAGTTATAAAATATTAAGGCCTTTAATCCATGTAACAAAAGAGGAAGTTTTAGAATATAACAAAAAAAACGGTATAAAATATGTGGAAGATCCAAGCAATAAAACTAACAAGTATACAAGAAATAGATATCGTAAATACTTATTGCCATTTTTTAAAAAAGAAGATAATCGTGTCCACGAAAAATTTTTAAAGTTTAGCGAAATGATATATCTATATAATGATTATATAGATAAACAAATGAACAAGGTTATAAATGAAGTTTATGGACAAAATATATTGAATATTGAAAAGTTTTTGAGCATTGAAAAAGTCTTGCAAATTAAAATAATAAATTTTATTTTTGAAAGTATATATCATGATGATTTAATGCTTATATATGACAGTCATATTGAATTAATATATAAATTAATAAAATCAACTAAACCTAATTCACATATTCACCTTCCTAACAACGTCAAAGTAATCAAAGCATATAATAATTTAAGTTTTATAAAGGAAGAATTAGAGGCTAATGAGTATGAGATTGAAGTAATTTCATATGTTAATTTACCAAATGGTATGAATATTGAGGTTGCTGATAAATGTGAATGGACTAATAACTATGTCAGTAGATTAAGTAGTAAAGAAATAAAGTTACCATTATATGTTCGTAATAAAAAGAGTGGAGATAGGATTGAATTAAAAGGAATGTTAGGTAGAAAAAAAATAAAAGATATATTTATTGATTCTAAAATATCGGGGATAGATAGAGAAACATGGCCTATTGTTGTAGATTCAACTGAAAGAGTAGTATGGATACCTGGTTTGAAAAAATCTAAATATGATAAATCAAAAGACGAAAGTTATGATATAATATTAAAATATTATTAAGAGGAGGTTTTTTAATGGTTAAAAAAAATAATATTAGAAGAGGATTTTTCCCTTATTTGTTACTTATTATTATAGGATTTATAGTAATAATGGCTTTGAATTTCTTCAATCAAAAAATAAACGTACTTACTTATAATGAGTTTGAAGAATTATTAAGAAGTGAAGAAATAGAGACTATAACGATAGTCCCTCGTGATAGAGCAAAGGTTTATGAAGTAACAGGAAGACTATTTGAATATGAAGAAAATGAAACTTTTTTTTCAAGAGTGCCATTTTCTGAACAAGTAATGACCAGAATATTAAACGCAAGAGAAGAGTATGGCTTTGAATTAAATACAGAATCTGATCCGGAGTCAAGCACCTTTTTATTATTCTTGCTTAATGTTTTACCTATTTTATTGCTAGTTGGTGGGGTTTTCTATATTTTTGCTAGACAGATGTCGGGAAATACTAGATCTCTTGATTTTGGCAAAAGCAAAGCTAAACTTCATGAAGATAGTGATAAAACCACGTTTGAAAAAGTTGCAGGATTAACCGAAGAAAAAGAAGAAGTAGCAGAATTAATTGATTTTCTTAAAAATCCTAAGAAATTTCAAAGTTTAGGAGCTAGAATTCCTAAGGGAGTTTTATTGGTTGGTCCTCCTGGGACGGGAAAAACATTATTGGCCAAAGCCGTAGCAGGAGAAGCTAATGTACCTTTCTATTATATAAGTGGTTCTGATTTTGTTGAACTTTTTGTTGGGATAGGTGCTAGTCGAGTTAGAGATATGTTTAAACAAGCGAAGCATAATGCTCCATGTTTAATTTTTATTGATGAAATTGATGCCGTCGGAAGACAACGAGGGACGGGATTAGGTGGCGGTCACGATGAACGTGAACAAACTTTAAATCAATTGTTAACGGAAATGGATGGTTTTGGAGTTAACGAAGGAATTATAATTATAGCCGCTACTAATAGACCAGATGTATTAGATCCGGCCCTACTTAGACCAGGAAGATTTGATAGACAGGTTACAGTAAATTTACCAGATATAAAAGGCAGAGAAGAAATACTTGAAGTTCATGCAAAAAACAAAATATTCTCTCCTTCAGTTAAATTTTCTAACATTGCAAAGAGGACAGTAGGATTTAGTGGAGCCGATTTAGAAAACTTACTTAATGAAGCAGCGCTATTAGCAGTAAGGCTCAATAAAAAACAAATAACTATGTCCGAAATAGATGAGGCAACGGATAGGGTTTTAATGGGTCCGGCTAAAAAAAGCAAGAAATATACTGAAAAAGAAAAAAGTTTAGTAGCTCATCATGAAGCTGGTCATGTTGTATTAGGATTAAAACTAGATGATGCTCATGATGTTCAAAAAGTAACCATTATTCCTAGAAGTTATGCTGGTGGATATGCAATGATGGTTCCCAAAGAAGAAAAATACACTCAAACAAAAAAAGAGTTAACTGAAAGAATAATTGGTTTACTTGGGGGGCGAGTGGCTGAGGAAATAATCTTTAACGAGATTACAACGGGCGCTCACAATGATTTTGGGAAAGCAACTAAAATAGCTAGAAGTATGGTTACGGAATATGGAATGAGCGATTTAGGTCCAATTCAATTAGAAGATAGAGAAGAAGGCGTTTTCTTAGGAAGAGATTATAATAAAAGTCGTAATTTTTCTAATGAAGTTGCTCATGAAATAGATGAACAAATTAGAAAAATAATTAGTGATTGTTATAATAAAGCCCAAAAGATTATTAAAGAAAATGTTGATTTATTAAAATTAATAGCTGAAACCTTAATTGAACATGAGACATTAACCAAAGAACAAATAGATTATTTAGTGGAGCATGGTTACATGCCAAAAGAAGAAACAGAGGTAGAATCCAAAGAGGTAAAAGTTAATAAAACAACTGCAAAAGAAAAAAAGAAAAACTCTAATTAAATAGAGTTTTTTTCTTTTTTTGGATAAAATGTAATAAATGATTGACAACGGTATAAAAAAGTGATAGAATACAAAGCCGAAAAGAGGGTGAATTAAATGAGCAGATGTCTAGTAGACTCAATTGAAGTAATTACTGATAAAAAGGGTTTAAAATCAATAGAAGTAAAATATATAAACGGGAAGAAAAAAAAGTATCCTTATAGCGATTCAAATTTAACAGATATTGTTAAGGAGACTCAATTTAATGCCGAAAATATAAATTATTATGAAAAAGATAAACCAAAAAAAATTAAACTGGTTATTTATGGAGTTTGTATAATAGTAGCTGTAACATCAAGTTGGTATATTATGCGTTCATTAAGTAATAGGAACGGCTTATCTAAGGATAGTCCATATAACGGAGGAAATGTAACAACGCCTCCATCTATTGTAGATGATTATGATAAAAACAAAAAAAGTGATACTTATAAAGATTTTAAAGAAACTTTAAAAAAAGAAGAAAATCATTTTGATAAATTCGATATAGAAGAGATTAAAAGGATTGTTTTTGAAGTACAAAATCAGATTTCAAAATCAGAGGGATTAGTAGTATCTAACGAGGATTTACTGGCTATGACATTACTTGCTAATAACGTTGATCCTGGGGAAGCAAACCTTTTTGAGAACATAGTAAAACCGTTAGCGGCTATTATGAATATAAATGTTATTGGTACAGGAAGTATTTATAGTGGTGTAACCTCGGTCAATAATGAAAGAGTGCCGTTAAATTTAGATTTAATGTTTGCCAATAAAAAAGATAGAGCGTTTGTATCATTGTTTATTTCTAAGAGAGAAGCTTTAATAGATGCTATTTATGAAGGTAATAAAGATTTGGCTGATGAAATGGCAAAAGAATATTTTTTATTACAGTGTAAAGCTTTAAAGGATGAAAAACCTGTTTTAACTAAAGAAGGAATGATTGCAATAGAGTCAGTTAGTACGATGGCTAAATTTACGGTTACAACTATGTCTTTATGTACTAATGCTATTTTTGGAGGTATAGACCCAAATTATTCATTAGCGTATGATGCAGTCAAGGATTTAAATTCTGATGAATTAGAAGAATATAATTTACCTAATTTAATAGATACGTTAAATAATAATAATAGAGTATATGGAACTATTTTATTGAAACAATTAGATAAGGGTATGTTAGAAAAATTTCCTTCAATAGAAAAACAAAACAAAAACGAAGAAGGAAATTGCAATAAAACTTCTCAAGAAGAAAATCAAAAAATAAAAAGACTTTAAAATGGAGTGAACCCCATTTTGGACACTATAAAATAAAAGACGTCTGTGATAAAATAACATCTCAAAAAGGAGATGTTATTTTTATGCAGAAAAAGGGAACGATTCATAGAAGATATACAGACGAATTAAGATTAACAATTGTAAATGAATATCTAGGCAATAAAGGTTCTTCAAGAAGTCTAGGCAAAAAATATAATATATCATATAAAACAATTGATAATTGGATTCAAAAACACAAGAGAATAAACTATAATTTTAAAGACAACAGAATTACAAATAGTGGCCGTAAAAATGAAGAAAATATTGATTATAAAGAAAGATATGAAATCTTAAAAAAATACCAAGCCTTCCTAAAGGCACAACGCGAGAGAAAGTAACATTTATTAGTTTATATATAAATACATATAAACTCTCTAACATGTGTGCAGTTTTAGAAATAAGTAAAAGAACTTATTATAAATATAGGAATGTTGAAGATAACGATTATTATGATTATTTAATAATAAAAGAAATATTTGATGATTCTAAAGGTACATATGGATATCGTAGGATAACAGAAGGCTTAAAGATTAAATATGGTGTAATATTTAATCATAAAAAAGTTAAAAGAATAATGAATAAATACTATATAAAACCAGAATATATAAAGATAATCAGACCTAATATTACTTATAAAAGAATATTAGAAAATGTAAAACCTAATTTAGTAAAAAGGAAGTTTACTGTTGATTTAGAAAATAAAATTTGGTGTACAGATATCACTTATCTAATATTAGACAATAAACGAGCTTATTTATCAACAATAATTGATTTATATGATAGAAAAGTTGTTGCTTATAAAATCTCTAAATTTAATAATAATCGGTTAGTTATTGACACATTGAATGAAGCTTTAGGCAAAAGAAAAGATGTATCTGATTTAATAATCCACTCTGATCAGGGATTCCAGTACACATCTTTCGAGTACAAAGCTATATGTGAATCTAATCACATACAAATTTCCATGAGTAGAAAGGGAACTCCAATAGATGATTCTCCAATGGAGTCTTTTCATTCAATTCTCAAGAAAGAAACTTTGTACAATAATGAAATTACATCTTTACAAGAATATATAATTCTTGTTGAAGATTGGATATTATTTTATAACACAACTCGTTTAAAGTCAAAAAATAAGAAGTAGAAAATTTCTACTTCCTTTAAAAAGTCTTTTTTATTTTTGTGAACTAAATGGGGTTCACTTCAATTTTAAAGTCTTTTTATTATGCCGCAAGCCACTCTTTCACCGGCGTTTCCTGAAGGTTGACTTCTATAGTCGTCGGGATTTAAATGAATAATGACTGTTTTATTGATAACATCCTTTGGTTTAAAGCGTTGAGTATAAACAATCATATAGGCATACCCATTATTTGATAGTATTGATGGTAAATCACCAACATGAAAAGGGTGCGGTTGATTGGTTGGATTATAATGCCCTTTAGCATCTTCAAACATTTTATTGTTACAACTTTCTCCTTCGTGAATATGAAAGGCGAAAGGGCCAATTGGAGGAATATCCTTTATTGGAGGTTTAGTTTTGGGCAAATTATTTATTTCTATTTTTACTAAGGTTCCGTTTTTCCATGGATAGAATTCTACCATTCCGTTTAGAGAAGGAGCTAAAAAATTACCTTTTAATATAGCTATAGCGTCAGGCATAAAATACCTCCTTTTAACTATAATTTAGTTTATTCAAAATTAAAAAAAAGTTGTGTATAGTAAAACTTATAATTTTGTAACATGTCTATCATTATTAATAATGATAGACATGTTAGGGTTTGAAAATATATATTGGTCATGCTATAATTTTAATAGAGGTGATTAAGATGGTCAACTATTTTATAGAATTATTAAGTAACTATGGAGTAACGTCTTCGGCAGGGTATTATTTAGCTAATATTATTTCTATTTTTATTATAGCAAGTATATGTTATTTAGCTAAAGTTATCTCAAATATAATTATTCTAAAATATCTTTATTATTATATAAAAAACAATAATTTTAAATGGGATAACATTATGTTAGAAAGAAAAGTTTTTCAAAGATTTTTGCATATAATTCCGGCCATTATTATTTATATTTATGCTCCTTCTTTTCCTAAATATCAAATTTTAATTCAAGATATTGTTTTTGTTTATGTTATTTTAATTATAGTATTAGTTATGGATTCTGTTATTGAAGGATTACATGATATATATAAGACTTTTAAAATAGCAAAAAACAAATCGATCAAAAGTTTTGTTCAAGTTATTAAGTTAGTTATTTATATAATTGGAGTTATTATTATTGTTGCTAATATCATGGGGGAAAGCCCTTTATATATTTTAAGTGGCATCGGAGCTTTGGCAGCTGTTTTAATGCTTGTTTTTCGCGATTCTATTCTTGGTTTGGTAGCTGGAATACAAATTGTAGCTAATGATATGGTTCGAATTGGCGATTGGATTGAAATGCCTAAATATGAAGCAGATGGTGATGTGATTGAAATATCTTTAAATACTATAAAGGTTAAAAATTTTGATAATACTATTACTACAATTCCTTCGTATGCCTTAATTTCTGATTCGTTTCGAAATTGGCGGGGCATGATTGATTCTGGAGCACGTCGTATAAAGCGTTCGATTTATATAGATATTAATAGTGTTCAATTTTGTGATCAAAAAATGATAGATAGATTTAGTAAAATACACTATTTAACGGAATATATTAAAAATAAAACCAAAGATATTGAAACATATAATTCTCAAAAAAGAATTGATACTTCAATTGTTGTTAATGCTAGAAAATTAACAAATATTGGAACTTTCAGAGTCTATATTCAAGAATATTTAAAAAATCACCCTAAAATTAACAAAGATATGATTGTGATGGTTCGTCAATTACCGGTAACAGAGCATGGTTTACCATTAGAAATATATGCTTTTTCCAATGATCCAATATGGACTAATTATGAATCGATTCAAGCCGATATTTTCGATCACATTATTTCTGTTGCTACTCAATTTTCTTTGTCTTTATTTCAGGAGCCAACAGGGGGAGATTTTAAAAATTTAATAACTGAAAAAGTTTAATATATTAGTTAGTGGTGTAAGAACGAATAAAAAAAATATTCTCACATATAATTATGTGGGAATATTTTTTCTAATATCCAACAAGGTAGTAAGTGCAACTACTTTTATTTTTAGTTAATTAATAATGAAAGGGTAATCTATGATAAAAAAACCAGTAAAAATTGGAATTCCTAAAGCGCTATTATATTATAAATATGGTGATCTTTGGGAAAATTTTTTTAACGAGCTAAAATGTGAAGTTATATGGAGTGAAGATACCAACAAAAAAATTTTAGAGCAGGGAAAAAACCTTAGTATTGATGAGAGTTGTTTATCATTAAAAATATTTTTAGGGCATGTCGATAATTTACTTGACAAAGCAGACTACATAATTGTTCCTAGAATTAGATGTTTAAAGAAAAAAGAAAAAATGTGTACTAACTTTACCGCTCTTTATGATATTGTTAAAAGTGTCTTTAATACTAATATAATTGATTATAACATTGATGTTGAGAAGGGTAAAACCGAAAAAAAAGCTTTTAAAAAAATGGGAAAATTTTTATCCAAAGGAAAACAAGAGACCTATAAAGCATACTGTAAAGCTAAAAGAATAGCGAAAAGAAATAATGAACATCGGATTATAAAACAAGAAATACTGTTAGAAAAAAGTGAAAAAACAAAAATTTTGTTAGTTTCTCATCCTTATAACACCTATGACAACCTTATTGGTAAGGTTATTTTTAATCAATTAAAAGATTTGGATGTGGATGTTATATATGCTAATGTGTTTGATTCAGAAAAAATAAAAGAAAAATATAAAAAAATATCCGAAAAAGTATATTGGACTTATAGTAATGAATTATTAGGGTCCATTGTTTATTATTACGAAAAAGTTGATGGCATTATTCTTTTGTCTGTCTTCCCTTGCGGGCCAGATTCATTAACAAACGAAATGTGTATTCGAAAATTAAGAAAGCCAATTACTAATATTATTATAGATGAATTAACAGCAGAAGCAGGGCTTCAAACCCGAATTGAAAGTTTTGTTGATATCATTAATGAGCAAAAAAAGCGAGGAGTGAATAAAAAATGAAGAAGATAATAAGTTTTCCTCATATGGGTGATTATTATATCCCAATAAAATTTTTATTGACCAAGGTTACGGATTATGAAATAATGACACCCCTACCTATTACTAAAAGAACCATAGAATTAGGTTCAAAACATAGTCCGGAATTTGTCTGTGTCCCGTTTAAATATAATTTAGGAAATTATATTGAATCGTTAGAAAAAGGGGCTAATATTTTAGTACAAGCTGGCGGAGGATGTAGGTATGGTTATTACGCTGAAGTTCAAGAGCAAATTCTTAAGGATTTAGGGTATGAATTTGAATTTTATTGTTTGGTTGATAAAGATCAATACGTCCC
The DNA here is from genome assembly GCA_007117415.1 of Bacilli bacterium. Classification (GTDB taxonomy): domain Bacteria; phylum Bacillota_I; class Bacilli_A; order RF39; family UBA660; genus SKGN01. The sequence goes on from SKGN01000004.1 coordinate 20,425, forward strand.
TATTAATGCATATAAAGTATTAAAAAAAATAAATTCTAAACTATCTATTTTTAAATACGTATATTATATGTTATTAACTATATTAATGATTAATTATATGGATAAAACGGATATTTTTATTAGATCGAATATAGGTTTTGAAATTAATAAAGGTAGTTTTGAGAAATACTTAAAGGAGATGTATTGTGAATTTAGTGAAGTTAAAGGGTTTATTGATTTGTATAAAAAATATAGAAAATATAAAAAAATTTTTAAAGGTATTGAAGTAAACAAATCACCCACCTGTCTTAAAGTGGGAATTATCGGTGAATTATATACTTTAATGGAACCTTTTTCTAATTATTTTCTTGAAAAAACGTTAGCTGATATGGGAATAGAAATAAATCGATACACTAATGTCACCTACTTATTAATCACTAAAAGATATAATCAAAAAAGGGTGTTAAAAGAATGTGGAAAATATTGTAAATATACTATTGGAGCGGATGGTACTGATAATATAGCAGTTGCTAACGTTTTAATTAGTAAAAAATATGATGGTTTAATACATACTAAACCTTTTGGTTGCACTCCTGAAATAGGAGCGATGTCAATTTTACAAAACATAAGTAAGGAGTATAATATGCCCATTATTTATTTTTCATTTGATTCCCAAACTTCTGAAGCTGCTATTAAAACTAGGTTAGAAGCTTTTTACGATATGATTAAGATGAGGAGGAAAAAAGATGATTGATTCATATTTAGGAGTAGATGTAGGTTCGATATCAACTAAAGGATTAATAATCGATTTAAATAATAACATTATTGCTAGTGCTTATTTATGGACAGAAGGAAATCCAATTGAAGCTGTTAAAAAGGTTGTTAAAAAACTAAAAGAAAGAGGCGATGTAAAGCGGAATATTATAAAAGGAATTGGTGTTACTGGTAGTGCTAGAAAATTAGTAGGAGCGATGTTAGGCGCTAATGTAGTAAAAAATGAAATAACGGCTCATGCCGTTGGGACTATATCTATGTATCCTGAAGTTAAAACAATCTTAGAAATAGGTGGTCAAGATTCAAAAATAATCTTAGTTGATAACGGCATAGTTATTGATTACGCTATGAATACTTTATGTGCGGCCGGCACGGGCTCTTTTCTTTCTTCTCAAGCCAAAAGATTAGGAATAGATATTGAAAACTTTGGTAAGTTAGCTCTACTTTCAAAAAATCCCACCAAAATTGCCGCTCGATGTACAGTTTTTGCAGAATCAGATTTAGTCCATAAAGCTCAAATAGGTTATAAAAAAGAAGATATTATTGCTGGATTATGTAATGCGGTAGTAAATAATTATTTAAATAACGTTGGAAAAGGAAAAAAAATAAAACCACCAGTTGTTTTTCAAGGAGGGGTTAGTAAAAATATAGGAGTAGTTGAAGCTTTTAAAAAAAACTTAAAAGAAGATGTATATGTGGATGAAAATGGACACTTAACGGGAGCTTTAGGTGTTGCCATTTTATCTAAAAAAACACCTTTCAAAAACGCTTTTAATTATAATATTGATAATATCGAATTTGAAACAAAAGGAGTAGAGTGTCAAAAATGTCCTAATCAATGTGATATTATTTATGTTTATAAAGATAAAAAAATATTAGATTCCTGGGGAAACAAATGTGAAAATGGTGGCATAAACAAAAGATAACATTCTCCGGTGTATGTTGGTTGACAATTTTCAGGTTAACTTATATAATGAATTTATACGACACAATGTCATCCTTTTTAAGGAGGGTTATTATGCCAACAGCAACTTTCAAAAAATTAGCTAAAGACAAACAACAAAGAGTTATAAAAGCAGCTATAAAGGAATTTTCAAGAGCCCCTTTAAATGAGGCTTCAGTAGCAAATATTATAACGGATGCTAACATACCACGGGGAAGTTTTTATCAATATTTTAAAGATAAAGAAGAACTCTTTTATTATATATTTGAGATGCATAGTAATGATATAAAGAAAAGGTTAACTTTGTTATTAATGAATCATAAAGGGGATATTTTTAAAACTTTTATTGATTTATATAAATATATAATCGAAAAAATAAATAAACCAGAAAATGATTTTTATTTTAAAAATATATTTTTAAATATGAGTTATAATATTAAAAAAAAATTTACACCTAATCTTGAAGATAACTTGAACGAGATAATTAACTTAATTGACATTAGCAAATTAAACATTGTTAGCAAATTACAATTAATTTACATAGTTGATATAATGGAAGCTATCTTAATTAGAAATATAATTCAAAGCTATAAACGAAACGTATCGAAAGAAAAAAACATTGAAATATTTATCCGCGAAATCACATTAATATGTGAAGGAGTTCTAAAAAAAGAGATTAACTGAATGAAGTGAATCTCTTTTTAAACTTTAAAATCATCAATGTCTTCATCATTCATGTTTTTTCCGTCATAAAAGTTTTTTTCTTTAAGCCTAGTTATTTTGCCCACGATATTGGTGGGGAACATTCTTACTAACTTATTATATTTTGTAATGTTATCGTTATAGTAATTTTTAAAAGCCTTTAGGGATTCATCTATCTCTTTTAATTCGGTAAGCTTATCCTTTGGAATCTTTTTAAAAGCTTTGTTAGTTTCATCTAATTCTGCTACGCTACTTAATATCTCAATCAACTTATGATCTAAATCAAAATTAGATATTTTCATTTCTTTTAATTCATTTAAAATTTTTAAAGTTTCCTCTCTTTTGATTTCATCTTCAATCGCGTTAACTAGTTTCATAATCACATAAAACTTATTTCTTAAAGTATTATCAATATTGTTTTCGGCGGTATTAATTTTTATAATATATGTTTGGAAATGATTATAGATAAAAACATAAATAAGCATTAATATACTGGTTGCTAAGATAATCATTAATATAGTTGTAATGTCATTCATAAAATCACCCTTAATAATAAAAATTATATCAAAATAAAAAGGATGTTGCAATCCTTTTATCTTGCTGTATTTGTAGGTAACGCTAATTCATATGAGATTGGCTCTTCAAATTCAACATAATTTAAATAAACCATTAGTAGTAAATACCATTTCCCTGTGCTAGGATCACTTATAACAATATGATCTCTTCCGGCTTCCTCAATTATACCGCTAAATGTTTTATCTCTCCATTCTACTGAATCGGGAAATGAAAAAAAAAGTTTGGCCATTTTACCCCTGTTAAATCTTAAAATGTTTTCAACATATGAAATTTCTGTAAAAGGAAAACCAGCGGTTATTTGTCTTTCGTGTGAAGGAACAGTTTGTTGATTAGGTGTTCCTAATGGAGTTGGAGTACCGGGGAAAACAGGGTTAGTATAATATCCGTTATTCATAAAATCATCCTCTCTAGAATTCAATATAATATATGTTAAATATATATTGAATATTACACAAAACGGTAATGATGATAAAAGTATTTACAAATTTAATTGTAAGACATAGGTTTTATATGATATAATTTTAAATATAAAAGAATTGAAATGAGGAGAAAAATGAAAATAGAAATAGGTGTATCAGCCAGGCATGTACATTTGTCTAAAGAAGATTTTGAAATATTGTTTGGGAAAAATGAAAAATTAAATAAGTTAAGAGATTTACGTCGCCCAGGAGAATTTGCGGCGCAAGAAACAGTTACGGTTAAAACAGCTAAAAATAAATTTGATAATGTTAGAATCATTGGGCCCATTAGAGATTATACTCAAGTAGAAATAAGTAAAACAGATTCATATTTTTTAGGAATAGAACCACCAATTAGGAATTCTGGCGATATAATTGGAAGTTCGCCAATAACAATATTAACTGATAAAGGGGAGGTTACTAAAGAGTTTGGTTGCATCATACCGGCGAGACATATTCATATAAGTACTGCTGAATTAAACAAAAATGGTTGGTCTCAAAGTAGTACGGTTAAAGTTAAACTTTTGGGAGAAAAAGCCGGAACAATAGAAAACGTTTATGTTAGGATAGTTGAAGATAATAATTCAGAACTTCATATTGATTTAGATGATGCTAACGCGCATAATGTGAAAAGCAAAGAAGAAGCCGAAGTAATATTTAACTAGTTAAAATCAAAAGAGGAGCAATATGGAATTTAAAATAGGAAACGTTAAATTAAAAAACAATGTCGTTTTAGCACCCATGGCCGGAATCGGTAACAGTGCCTATAGAACAATTATAAAAGAGTTTGGTTGTGGTCTTGTATTTGCTGAAATGGTAAGTGATAAAGGAATACTATATAATAACAAAAAAACAAAGGAATTATTATATGTAACTGATTTTGAAAGACCGATTGCACAGCAAATTTTTGGGAGCGAGAAAGAATCTTTTGTTCAAGCAGCGAAAATAATAGATAAAGAGATGAAACCAGATATTATTGATATTAATATGGGATGCCCTGTTCCTAAAGTAGCTATTAAATCACAAGCAGGAGCATCTTTATTAAAATATCCTACTAAAATATACGATATAGTAAAAAGTATTGTGGAAGCGGTTTCTTGTCCAGTAACGGTTAAAATAAGAAGTGGTTGGGATTTTAATAGTATAAACGCAGTGGAAGTGGCCAGGGTTTGTGAAAAAGCGGGAGCAAGCGCTATTACTGTTCATCCTAGAACTAGGAGTCAGGGATATAGTGGAAAAGCTGATTGGAGCATAATAAAAGAAGTTAAAGATAATGTTAACATCCCTGTTATTGGTAATGGAGATATAAAATCAAAAGAAGATGCTCAAAAAATGCTTGATGAAACAGGTTGTGATGCTATAATGATTGGAAGAGGCGTTTTAGGAAACCCGTGGTTAATTAGAGATGTTATCCATTATTTGAATACTGGAGAATCATTACCATCGCCAACCGGTAAAGAGAAAATAAAAATGTGCATTAAACACTTCTCTTATTTAAATAAACTTAAAAATGAGAAACAAGCCTTACTAGAAATTAGAAGTCATGCTTCATGGTATATAAAAGGACTACCTAAAGCAAAAGAAATAAAAAACAGTATTTTTACAACAAAAACAGGGTTCGAATTATTAGAAATTTTGGACAAATATTTACATATGCTGTAAACTGTTATAAAATAGATATGAGGTGTACTAATGAGAGAACTAAGCGAACAAGAAATTATTCGTCGTAATAAAATAAAAGATTTAGAAAATAAGGGTATCAAACCTTTTAATGATAGTTATTCAGTAGATAGCAATTCTTTAAGCATAAAAGAGAATTATGATACTTATAGCAAAGAAGAATTAAATGAAATGGATATAGATGTTATTGTAGCCGGAAGGATAATGACTAAACGAATTAAAGGTAAAGCTGGCTTTATGCATATTCAAGATAGATATGGTCAAATTCAAATATATATTAGGTCTGATCACGTATCTGAGATAGAGTACGAACTTTTTGATAATGCTGACCTTGGTGACATCGTTGGTATAGAGGGAAAAGTTTTTAGAACTAACATGGGTGAACTTAGCATTAAGGCTAATAAGTATGTTCACTTAACTAAAGCTTTAAGGCCTCTTCCTGAAAAATATCATGGTTTAACAGATATCGAAGAAAGATATCGACGAAGATATGTTGATTTGATTGTAAATGAAAAAACAAAAAAAATAGCCTTTTTAAGGCCTAAAATTATTCGGTCAATTCAAAATTATTTAGATAATTTTGGATATGTTGAAGTCGAAACGCCTGTTTTAACTAATGTATTAGGAGGGGCAGCGGCAAGACCTTTTGTTACTCGTCACAATACTTTAGATATAGATATGTATCTTAGAATTGCAACAGAGTTACACCTTAAAAGATTAATAGTTGGTGGCATGGAAGCAGTATATGAGATAGGAAAATTGTTTAGGAATGAAGGAATGGATCGAAATCATAATCCCGAATTTACGACAATTGAAATATATAAAGCTTATAGTGATATGAAGGGAATGATGGAATTAGCGGAAAATCTTATTAAAAATACTATTTATGATGTTCTTGGAACTTATGAATTAGAGTGGAAAGGTCATAATCTAAATTTTGAAAATCCATGGCAAAAGATTCATATGGTGGATTCGATTAAAGAATCGTGTGGTATAGATTTCTATGAAAACAAGACGATTGACGAAATGATTAAACTGGCTAAAGAACATGAAATCGAGTTAGAGGCTCATTATGCAAGTGGTCATATTATAAATGCTTTTTTCGAAAAATATGTTGAGCCCAATATAATTAATCCAACTTTTGTATATGGTCATCCGGTTGAAATAAGTCCATTAGCCAAAAAGAGTAGCGATGAAAGATTTACTGAAAGATTTGAATTATTTATATGTGCTGATGAATATGCAAATGCTTTTAGTGAATTAAATGATCCGATAGACCAGAGAGAAAGATTTGAAAAGCAACTTCATGAAAAAAAACTTGGTAATGAAGAAGCTAGCGAGATGGACGAAGACTTTATTGAAGCTCTAGAGTATGGGATGCCACCTACTGGTGGAATAGGCATAGGAATAGATAGGTTAATAATGTTAATTACAAATTCTGAAAGTATAAGGGAAGTAATTTTATTTCCTCAAATGAAAAACAAAAATTAAAAGGAGTGAAGAAAATGAAAAACGAAAAATTATTAAAAATTTTAGGGATAACTATTCTTGCTGTTATATTGCTAACATGGGTGATTCCAGCATCAAACTTTAATGGATATGAGATTGCTAAAGGGCAAATAACTCCAGTTGGATTATGGGATATTTTCAGCGTCATAGGAATAGCAATAGCGTATTTTTGGCAAACAGGGATCTTTTTATTGTTTGTAGGGGGATTTTATGGTGTCATCGATCAAACAGGTTTATTAAAAAAGTTGATTGATAACATAAAAAAAGAATTTAAAGGTAAGGAAAAAATATTCTTAGTAATTAGCATTTTATTTTTTGCTATCATTTCATCTTTAACAGGTATATATTTACCATTATTTATTTTTGTTCCGCTATTTATAGGTGTAATAATAGCCATGGGATATAATAAAATAATAGCGATGTTATGTACAATTGGCTCAATAATTATTGGTTCAATAAGTCTTATTTATAATGATTTTGTTTATACTACCTTAAATATAACAGGAGCTCCTAACTTATGGTATAAGTTAGCGCTTATTTTAACTACATTAGGAATTACTATATTTTATGTGTTAAAAACAGCGAATATAGCAAAGGGTCGCAAAGCAGAAAAAGTATCAGAAGTTATAATGTTTGCTGATGATACAGAAGAAAAATCAAAATCATATAAGCTATGGCCTTTAATTACAGGATTATCTTCATTATTAATAATATTTATATTAGGTATGACCCGTTGGAATCAAATTTTCAATTTAGATATTTTTAACAAAATACATGAGTCAATAATGAATGTTAAAATAGGTAATTTTTATATTTTCCAAAATATTTTAGGTCAAACAATAATGCCTTTAGGACAATGGGGTATCACTGAATTATTTGTTATTATAGCTTTGGTTATCTTATTTATTGGTTTAATGTATAAATTAAATATAAAAAATATATTAACTAGTTTTATGAATGGGGCAACTAAGTTGTTTCCAGTAGCGGTAATAGTAGTGTTAATAAATATTGTGGTTGTATTTACTTTGAATTCAGGCTTTTATACAACCGTAATGAACTTTATATTAAATTTAACTCAAAATACTAATATTATATTATTAGCTATTAACTCTTTCTTAGGAAATATATTAGTAATTGATAATTTATATATCGCTAATTATATTATAAGTATAACTTCTAGAATTGTTTCGGCAGATACATCAGTAACATTATTAAGTTTAACCAATCAAACTATGTATGGAATAGCTATGTTAATAGCCCCAACTAGTTTAGCGTTAATTGCTGGTTTATCATATTTAAACATTTCTTATGTTGATTGGATAAAATATATATGGCGCTTATTATTAATGTTGCTAGTAATTATCTTCATTGTACTAATAGTTGCTACCATCTTATAATAATAGTATTTAAAAAGCATTAATTACAAAATTAATGCTTTTTTATGTTATAATAAATTTTATAAAAGAGGTGTAGAGATGAATAATTTAGCACATAAAATTAAAAAGATACCGCTAGTAATTTTAAAAATTATAGGATTCATTTTTATAAAAAAACTTTTTTTTAGAGTTAAAGAATATAACAAGCAAAAACATAAAGGAAAATCTTATATTCTTTGTCCTAATCATACTAGTGATGGAGATGGTCCTATCTTTTGGGCAAGTCACCAAAACATAAGAATAATGGCTAAAAAACAATGTTTTAAAAACAAAATTTTCGGAGCTTTCCTTAAAAGTATAAATGTTGTACCGGTTAATAGAGGAAGTACAACAAGTCAAGCTTTAGCAATAAAACAAGCCGTAAAGTATTTAAATAATGCTAAAGAACCTAGTGTGTATTTAATGTTTCCACAAGGAACAATATCAGATATTAATAAGAATACGGTAAAAATGGTAAAAGATGGCGCCTTTAAAATTGCAAAGTGTACTAAAAGGCCTATTATTCCGGTTTTTATTGAACAACCCCAACCGTTTAAAAAATGTCGGATTGTATACGGGAATGAAATTTGGATTGAGGATAACAATATTGATAATCAAAATCAGAAAATAAAAAAAGAAGAGTTAAACAAATATAAAGAAATATTACTGCAATCTATTTTAGAATTACAAGAAGAAGCCAAGAAATTAGAAAAAAGACCATTGAATAAGTTGAAGTTGAGCGAAGTACATCGCAATAATAACCGCTAAAAAGCGAATTGATAATAGGCATATCTAATATTAACAAAAAAACCTTTTTATAGTATACTTATAATAATAGGAAGTGAAGTAATATGTTTAATAACAAAAAAATACTTGTTTTAGGGATGGCTAGAAGCGGCTATGAAGCGGCTAAACTATTAATTAGTATGAATAATCAAGTCATATTAAATGATAAAAATGATAATCAAAACAGCGACCATGTTCAAGAATTAAAAAAACTGGGAATTGAAGTAATTTTAGGGGAACATCCTAAAAATTTAATAGACCAGACATTTGATTATATAGTTAAAAATCCAGGAGTTCCCTTAAATCATGTTTATGTTATAGAAGCGGAAAAATATAATATACCAGTAATAAATGAGGTCGAATTAGCGTTTCATCTTTTACCTCAAGATATAAACATTATTGGGATTACGGGCTCAAACGGGAAAACCACCACCACCACGATTATTTATGAAATATTAAAAAAAGCTAATTTTTCTGTTCATTTAATGGGTAATATAGGGTTTCCAGTGTCTTCATTTGTAAAAAAAGTAAAACCTAAAGATACCATTGTTATGGAAGTATCAATTCAACAGTTATGTAATGTTAATAAATTTAAAACTAATATGGCTGTTTTAACTAATTTATATGAAGCCCACTTAGATTTTGTAGGAAGTTATCAAAATTATATAAACATAAAAAAAAGAATTTTTAACTATCATACCTCAAGAGATGTGGCTATTTTAAACAGTGATAATGAAGATGTTATTAAAATAACTAATGATATAAGTTCTGAAAAATTATATTTTTCTACTCAAAAAGAAACTAATAGTGATAGTTATATTAAAGATAACGCGATATATTATTATAATAATAAAATAATTGATATTAGTGATATAAAAATAAAAGGGATTCATAACTATGAAAATATAATGGCCGCTATTATAGTTGCTAAAAAATTAAATGTTTCTGATAAGCTTATTCAAGAAGTTTTAAAAACGTTTAATGGGGTAGAGCACCGGATTGAATTTATTAAAGAAATTAATGGTATTAATTTTTATAACGATTCTAAATCAACTAATATAAAAGCAACGCAAATAGCGCTTTCTTCATTTTATAATGATACTATATTATTGTTAGGAGGTTTAGATAGGGGGCATAGTTTTGAGGGGTTAAAATCTTATTTAAATCACGTTAAAAGTATTATAGCTTATGGAGAAACAAAAGAGCGTATAAAAGCGTTTGCTGAATCAAGGGCAATAAAATGCCTGGTTGTTGAAACATTAGACGAGGCTACTCAAGAAGCTTATAAAATAGCTGGTCCTCAAAATATAGTGTTATTAAGTCCGGCCTGTGCATCGTGGGATCAATTTAAGGACTTTGAAGAAAGAGGCCGAAAATTTAAAGAAATAGTAAATAAATTAGAATTGAAAGGGTGAAATTATGGCAATTATCAAAAGTATTTATGCTAGAGAAATTTTAGACTCAAGAGGAAATCCAACTATTGAAGTTGACGTTCTTTGCGTTGATGGTAGTTATGGGAGATGTAGTGTTCCAAGTGGGGCATCAACAGGAATTAATGAGGCTGTAGAACTTAGGGATGAGGAAGAACGTTATTTAGGTAAAGGCGTTCAAAAAGCTGTTAACAATGTGAATAATATCATTAGACCACTATTATTAGGCATGGATGTTAATAAACAAGAAGAAATAGATCGGAAAATGATTATAGAAGATAATACTCCCAATAAAAGTAAATTAGGCGCTAATGCTATGTTAGCAGTATCGATAGCATGTTTAAAAGCAGCTGCACATAGCGAAAAAAAGCCTCTTTATAAATATCTTAATGAAGGTAATCAACTTCCTTTTGCAATGATGAATATACTGAATGGTGGCGCTCATGCTGATAATAATCTTGATTTTCAAGAATTTATGATTATTCCGATAGCTGAAACATTTAAAGAAAGGCTAAGAATGGGAACAGAAGTATTTCATCATTTAAAAAAGGTTTTAAAAGAAAAGAAATATAACACGTCAGTGGGAGATGAAGGTGGTTTTGCCCCTAATTTAACTAGTAATAAGGAAGCTTTTGAAGTGATTATAGAGGCCATAAATAATTCTGGTTATAAGAGTGGTAAAGATATCTTTTTAGCAATTGATGCGGCAGCTTCGCAATTTTATAATGAAGAAACTAAAAAATATGAATTAAAAGGTGAAAATAAAGAGTTAACAACTGAAGAGTTAATTAATTTTTATATTGAATTAACCAAAGAATACCCACTAGTATCAATTGAAGATGGTTTAGAAGAAACTGATTTTGATGCCTTTAAACTCTTAACTGAAAAATTAGGTAATCACGTCCAAATTGTTGGAGATGATTTATTTGTAACTAATCCAAACCTTTTCAAACAAGGAATAGAAAATAATGTTTGTAATTCTATATTGATAAAATTAAATCAAATAGGAACGGTGACAGAAACAAAGGAAGTTATCAATATGGCCAAAAATAATGGTTATAAAACAATTATTTCTCATCGTAGCGGCGAAACAGAAGATACCTTTATTTCAGACTTGGCGGTAGGGTTAAATTTAGGGCAAATTAAAACTGGTTCTTTATCTAGGACAGATAGAGTAGCTAAATATAATCAATTATTAAGAATTGAAGAAGAAATAAAATAAAAATAATTATTATAAAGAATAATTTTTATTTGTAAATCAAAAAAATCATATGAATGATTTTTTTCAATATATGATCGTAAAAAAGCAAAATAAAACAATTGTTAATAATGAATCTATATGATATAATTTAAATGTTTTAAAACGGAGGTTGACATGAAAATGATATTTGTTCAGGATAAAAAAATAAATGGTTTTATTGATTGGCTAATATATATAATTGGTTATACTATCATCTTGATTGTAATGTCTATTTTGTTTAAATCAATAACTATTGATAATAGTCTTTTTGGTTTTTGGGCATTCGTTGCATCAATTATTATTTATATTCTTAATAGAACTATTAAACCCGTTCTTTTTTTGCTAACGTTACCTATTACCGGCCTTACTTTGGGTCTGTTTTATCCTTTTATTAATGTTTTTATATTAAAAATAACTGATTGGACTTTGGGAAATTATTTTAAAGCTGAAGGGATATTTATTTTATTTTTTGTTGCTGTTTTAATATCTATTCTAAATTTTATGATGTCAAAGATAGTAGTTGAGCCTATAATAAGGAGGAGCAAGTAATATGAGTGCTATTTTTTTAGATTTGGGCATTTTACAAATAAGTTATTATTCCCTAATTATATTATTTGGTGTTTTTATTGGCGGGAGCTTAGTCATAAAAGAAGCTAATAAATTTAATATAAATAAAGAATTTATAGCTAATCTTATTTTCTGGCTAGTTATTATAGGTATGTTAGGAGCCAGACTATATTATGTTTTATTTAATTGGAATTATTATCAATCGAACATAATAGAAATATTTAAAGTTTGGGAAGGTGGACTAGCGATTCATGGCGGAATAATTTTAGGATTTCTTTTTCTCATTATTTACGCTGCTAAATATAAAGTTAATTTATTAAGGTTGACGGATATATTAGTAGTTGGAGTAATAATAGGTCAAGCTATTGGAAGATGGGGTAATTTTTTTAATCAAGAAGCTTACGGAAAAGAGGTTACAAGAGAATTTTTAGTTAGCTTAAGATTACCAGATTATATTGTTGAAGGAATGAATATTTTAGGTAGATATTATCATCCGACATTTTTATATGAATCTTTATGGTGTTTAGTTGGATTTTTCGTATTATTATTAATTAGAAAATATAAATACTTAAAAAGAGGTCAATTAACTGGAATATATTTTGTATGGTATTCTTTTGGTAGGTTTTGTATTGAGTTTTTAAGAACAGATAGTTTAATGATAGGGGAGTTTAAAGTTGCTCAAATAATATCCTTACTTTTATTTATAATAGGTTTAATCTTATTTGTTGAAAAAGGGAAAGGATCTAGGTTTGATAATTTATATGTAGAAAGGGAACAGACTAATGAAATCAAATTTTGAAGTAGTAGTAATAGGTTCAGGAAGTGCAGGTATGACGGCTGCTTTGTATTTAAAGAGAGCTAATGTAGATGTTTCAATTATTGAAAATTACGCACCTGGTGGGCAATTGAACAGAACGGCTAGAATAGACAATTATCCTGGATTTTATAGTATTGAAGGACCTAGTTTAGCCCTTAACATGTTTACTCAAATTCAAGAATTAAAAATACCATATAAGCAAGCTACAGTAAAGAAAATTGAAGAAAAAGATGGGAAGAAAATTATAAAAACAGACAAAGAAGATATAATATGTGACGCTGTTATAATTGCCACAGGTAGGAGAGCAAGAGAATTAGGATTAGAAAAAGAAAAAAAATTAGCGGGAAGAGGTATAAGTTGGTGTGCTGTTTGTGACGGACCATTATATAAAGGAAAAGATGTTATAGTTATAGGTGGCGGGAATAGCGCTATGGATGAAAGTAATTATTTATCTCCGCTGGTAAATAAATTAACTATAATACATCGTAAAGATGAATTTAGAGGAGATAGAGTTTTACAATCTAGAATTATAAATGATAAAAAAATAGAAATTATTTATAATTCGGTTGTTACTAAAATAAATGAAAAAAACAATTATTTTAGTGGTGTTGAAATAGAAAACATAACCACTAAAGAGAAGAAAACAATACAAGCTGAAGGATTATTTATTTATATTGGTTTTGATCCTGTAAGTGATATGGTAACAGAAATAGGCGTTAATATTGATAACGGATATATTTTAGTTGATGCAAATATGAGAACTAATATAAAGGGAATATATGCTTGTGGTGACATAATAAAAAAAGAACTATATCAAATAGCAACCGCAGTTGGCGAAGGGGCTAAAGCAGCCTACAGCGCAATCCAAGACTTGAATTGAAGAGAAATAATTATTTCTTTTTCTTTTTAACTAATCTTAGCCTTAATATTAGGGTTTTGTAGTATAATGTAATAGGGATGTGTTAAAATGAAAAAAGTTGTTGTTTTAGGCGGAGGGCACGGACTTTCTGCTTTGTTAAAAGGATTAAAAATGTTTCCGATGGATATAACAGCAATTGTAACAGTTGCTGATGATGGTTCGTCAACGGGGAGATTGCGTCAGGAGTTTAGTATTCCGGCTGTGGGAGATTTGCGAAATGTAATTGTTTCGTTATCAGAAGCAGAACCGTTACTTGAAAAATTATTTCAATATCGTTTTAAAAGTAATGGTAATTTAAATGGTCATTCAGTGGGTAATTTATTATTAACTGCTCTAGTTGATATTAATGGTAGTCTTACTGAGGCTGTTTCCTCATTTAGTAAAATACTTAATTTAAAAGGAAAGGTATTACCTTTAACGGAGGATGTTGTTAATTTAGTAGCTCATACTAAAGATAATAAAATTTTAGTAGGGGAAGAGTTTATTAGAAAATCAGGTAAAGAATTAGATTATATTTGTTACGATGAAAAACCTAAAGTTCTTGATTCGGTAATTACGGCTTTGCAAGAAGCCGATTTAATTATATTAGGATTAGGCAGTTTATATACGAGTATTATACCGCATCTTATTTGTGAAGAAGTAACTGCCGCTATAAGAACAAGTGAGGCTAAAACAATATATATTTGTAACGCTATGACTGAAAAAGGGGAAACTGACAATTTTAAAGTAAGTGATCATATAAAAGCCTTAAATCAGTATATTGGTCAAGACACCCTAGATGCTGTTTTAGCAAATGCTAAACATGTTGACATAGAAATACAAGAAAGATATAAAAAACTAGAAGGTGGAAAACCAGTAATAATAGATGAAGATAACATAAAAAAATTAGATATTGAATTAATAAAAGATGATTTAATTGTTATTCAAGATCAAATGGTAAGGCATGACCCTATAAAAACGGCTTTTGCAATTTTTTCTTATTTATTAAAATGAAAGAAGTGATAACATGTCGTTTTCTACTGAAGTAAAAAAAGAAATAACCAAAATAGAAACTACCAAAACAGAATATATAGCGGAATTATCAGCGTTTATCAGAAATAACGCTTACATAGATGATGAGCTTATTAGAATTTATACTGAAAATTCTAGTATAGCTAGAAGAGTTTTTACTTTGTTTAAAGAAATATATCAAATCCAATGTAAAATAACGGTGCGACGAAACTTTAATTTTAAAAAAAATTATATTTATTTATTAGAAATCATTCCAAGAAACAATGATATATTACAGGATTTAGCTATTATAAATGAAGAAAAATATTTTGTTAATATACCCAGGAATTATATTATAAATGACGATGAAGAAAAAAAAGCATATTTAAGAGGTTGTTTTCTTTCCTGCGGAAGCATCAATAATCCAAAAACATCAAGATATCATTTAGAATTATTAATAGATGATAATGAGTATTCAGTATTTATCAATAATTTACTTAATGAGTATAATTTAAATAGCAAAATAATCAAAAGGGTTAGGGGCTTTATGATATACATAAAAGAAGCCGAAAAAATAGGGGATTTTTTAAGAATTATTCAAGCTCATAATGCTGTTTTATTTTTTGAAGATGTTCGTATTTATCGAAGTCATAAAAATAACACTAATAGATTAAATAATTGTGAACAAGCCAATGTCGAAAAAGTTATTAATACCGCTTTAAGACAAACAGATGATATACAATGTATTAGTGATGAAATCGGATTAGATGTATTAGATGAAAAATTAAAGGAAGTTGCTATTTATCGCTTAAAACACCCTGAAGCGTCTCTTTTAGAATTAAGCGAAATAATGAGTATTGATTTTTCTAAAGCAATTACTAAATCTGGTCTTAACCATCGGTTTCGAAAACTAAAAAAAATGGCAGATTCTATAAGAAAAAACAAGAAAAAAATATTGGAAATCAAAAAATAAGGTTATACCTTTGGGAAAAGTAAATTTATATATTTATTTAAAAGCATTTAAATAAATTATATTATTTGGTAAAATAGTACATATATTTGTGTTAATATATAAGATAGGGGAAGATGTAATGGGAAAAATTATTTCAATGGTTAATCAAAAGGGCGGGGTAGGAAAAACAACTACCAGCATCAATTTAGCTGCTTCCCTAGGAGCGTTAGGAAAACTAGTTTTATTAATTGATTTAGATCCTCAAGGTAATAGTACTACTGGCGTGGGGATAGATAAAGGAATTATTGAAAAGAGTATATATGATTTGTTATTAAGCGAGACCGAAACATCAGAAGTAATTATAAAAACAAAATTTAAAAATTTATATTTAATACCAGCTACTATAAACTTAGCTGGTGTAGATATTGAATTAATTGAAAAGAGTAAAAATGAAGTTGATTTTAATAAAACCGATCAACTTAAAAAGAATATAATTAAAATAAAAGATAATTTTGATTATATTATAATTGATTGCCCTCCATCACTTGGAATTCTTACTACTAATGCCTTAAAAGCTTCAAATTCAGTTATTATTCCTGTTCAATGTGAGTTTTTTGCTTTAGAAGGGATTATGCAATTATTAAATACAATTATGTTAGCTCAAAGAAGATTAAACCCAGAATTAGATATTGAAGGAGTATTATTAACAATGTTAGATTCTAGAACTAATTTAGGATTAGAAGTGGTTCAAGATATAAGAAGTTATTTTAAAGAGAAAGTCTATGATACAATTATTCCTAGATTAATCAGATTATCGGAAGCACCATCTCATGGGAAACCTATTATTGCTTATGACTTTCACAGTAAAGGGAACCAAGCTTATTTAAATTTAGCTAAGGAAGTGATTGATAGAAATGGAAAATAAAAGAAGAGCGTTAGGAAAAGGTTTAGAACAACTTTTTAATTCTGAAAATCTTGATTTTGATAAAATTGAAAACGAAATTGTTGAAACGGCTGCTAAAGATGAAATTATTAATATTAAGTTATCAGAATTAAGAAGTAACCCTTATCAACCTAGAAAAGTATTTGAGGAAGAGGCGTTAAGTGAACTTGCAGAATCAATAAAGGAGAACGGTGTTTTTCAACCTATTATTGTAAAAAAGAGTATAAAGGGATATGAAATAGTAGCTGGCGAAAGAAGAGTTAAAGCATGTCTTAAATTAGGTTTAGAAACAATTCCCGCTATTGTTAGAGATTTTTCTGATGAACAAATGATGCAAATTGCGTTACTTGAAAATCTTCAACGAGAAGATTTAAACGCTGTTGAAGAAGCGGAAGCTTATCGGTCAATCATAGAAGCGCTACAAATTACTCAAGAGGAGTTAGGAAAAAAAATTGGCAAAAGTAGAAGTCATATTACTAATATGTTAGGAATACTTAACTTACCTTCATCGGTACAAGATATGGTTTCTTATAATAAAATTTCAATGGGACATGCGAGAGTTTTAAGTAAGTTAAGCGATATTAAACAAGTTGAAAATTTAGCTCAAAGAATTATTAAAGAAGATCTAAGTGTTAGAAAGTTAGAAGAATTAGCATCTACCGAATTAAGAAAAAATGAGTATACATTTAAAAGAAAAGAAATAAAAACAAAGGAATATTATTATATAGAGGAAAAATTAAAGGAAGAACTTGGTACTAAAGTTTTAGTTTCTAAAAATAAAATTCAAATTAATTTTGATTCAGATAAAGATTTAAATAGGATATTGGAAATTTTAAATATTGATATTAGTTAAAATAATATTATATGTTAGAGGGATTAAATGGAAAAAAAATATAGTGTAGGGTCAATAATAATGATGAAAAAAGAACATCCTTGTAAAACCAACAGGTGGGAAATTGTAAGATGTGGAATTGATATAAAAATAAAGTGTATCAATTGTAATCGTAGTATTATGATGCCTCGAATTGAATTTAATAAAAAAATGAAAAAAGTTTTGGAGGAATAAGTAGTGGAAGAGACAATTAAGGAAAAGAAAATAGGATTGCTCAATAATAGCGTTATCTTTTTTATCTTTTTAACCTTTGTGACTATCATTTTAAGTTTTATAGGATCAATGTTTAATTGGCAGGGTACCTATATTAGAATAAATCCAATCACTGGAGCTTTAGAAAGAAATATAGTTGCAATTGAAAATATGATAAGCGGAGAAGGAATCCGTTATATTATTGGTAACGCTATAAGTAATTTTGTAAGTTTTGCTCCGTTAGGTATGATGGTAATTTCATTAATTGGGATTGGAATTGCATATAAATCTGGTTTATTTGCCGTTTTATTTCCTTTGGTCGGTAAAAGAATGAATAAAATTACCATTACTTTTTCAATTGCTTTACTAGGTATATTAAGTAGTTTTGGAGGAGAAATTGGTTATGTAGTGTTAATTCCATTAGCCGCTTTGTTTTTTCTTTTTAACAATCGAAATCCCGTTATAGGTATTATAGTAGCGTTTATAAGTGTTTCCGCTGGTTATGGAATGAATATTTTAGTTACAGCTTTAGATTATAATTTACTTACGCATACCCAATTAGCGGCATCTTTAATTGATTCCAATATAAACATTACTATGTTTAGTGATATCTTTTTCAGTATTATAGGTACCTTTATCTTAGCTTTTTTTATTGCTCACCTTACTGAAAAAGTTATTGTTTCGCGTATACCTAAATATAAACATGGAGATGACTTAATAATAGATGAAGTTATGATAACAAAAAAAGAAAAAAGAGGTTTACTTCTTGCTGCGTTGGGTATTTTTATCTTAGCAGTTATTTATATATATATGATTACTCCGGGGTTACCCTTATCAGGAGTTTTATTGGATAGCTTAGAACCTACTTATGTAGGAAAACTTTTTGGTAGCGCTTCATACTTTAATCATAGTTTAATTTATGTTTTATCAATTATTTTTATGGTTTCAGGATTATTATATGGTATAGGCGCAAGAACGATAAAATCAAGCTATGATTTTAGTAAAATGATATTTGAGGGTATTAATAATATTGGACCTATTCTTATTTTAATTTTCATAGCTTCACAATTTATCTCTATTTTAAGAAAAACAAATTTAGGATCAGTAATTACGATCAGGTTAGTTGATTTAATTTCCTTTTTAAATTTCACTTCTATTTCATTAATGGTTTTATTTATCCTTTTAGTGGCCATTTCTAACATTTTTCTTCCCTCATCAATTAGCAAGTGGGCTATTATGAGTCCGGTTGTTGTCCCTTTATTTATGAAATCGAATCTTACTCCCGAATTTACTCAATTAGCATTTAAATTAGGTGAATCAATCACTAATATAATAACGCCTTCTTTAGCATATTTTATCGTTTTTATTGGGTTTATTGAAATTTATAGTAAGGGCGAACAATTAATGCCTATAAAAAAAATATATCGAACCTTATTAATATATTCATTAGGAATTTCCTTATTATGGTTGTTTATAATCATAACATGGTATATAATAGGGCTACCTATAGGAATTAATGTTTTTCCTACCGTCTAGAGAGGTGATTTTATGTCATTAACAGCAGGAATAGTTGGTTTACCTAATGTGGGTAAATCAACTTTATTTAATGCCATTACTAAAAAACAAATTTTAACAGCTAATTATCCTTTTGCTACAATTGACCCTAATGTTGGAATTGTTTATGTTCCAGACGAAAGATTAGCGGTTTTAGAAAAAATTTATAATCCCCAAGAAATAATCCCAACAACTTTTGAATTTACTGATATAGCTGGATTAGTGAAGGGAGCGTCTTTAGGTGAGGGCTTAGGAAACAAATTTTTGAGCCATATTAGAGAAGTAGACGCTATCTGTCAAGTGGTTAGATGTTTCGATGATGAAGCTGTAATTCATGTTGAAAACAATGTTGATCCCATTAGAGATATTGAAATAATTAATTTAGAACTTATTCTATCTGATTTAGAGGTTGTAGAAAACAGAATTAATAAGATTGAAAAAAAAGCTTATACAACTAAAGATAAAGGTGCTTTGGAAGAATTAGCGCTGTTAAAAAAAATATTAAGTGCTCTTCAAAAAGATATTCCAGCTAGAATGTTACAATACGATGAAAATGAACGAAAAATTATCAAACCCTTTAATCTTTTAACTAGTAAACCTATTATATATATAGCTAATATAAAAGAAGAAGAAATAGGAAATAATAATATGCATGTTCAAAAAGTTATTGAATATGGTCAAAAGGAAAAAACAGAAGTTATTGTAATGTGTGCTAAGGTAGAATCAGAATTAAGTGAATTAAATGATGAAGAAAAAACTATCTTTTTAAATGAGCTGGGTATTAATGAAAGTAGCATGGATAAATTAATTAAGGCTACTTATTCATTGTTAGGCTTAGCAACCTTTTTTACTTGCGGAGAAAAAGAAGTAAGGGCGTGGACTTTTCAAAAAGGAATGACAGCTAAAGAATGTGCGGGTATAATTCATACTGATTTTGAAAGAGGGTTTATAAGAGCCGAAACAATTAGTTATGAAGATTTAATTAAATATACCACCGAAAAAGAGGTAAAAGAGCAAGGCAAAATGAGATTAGAGGGAAAAATCTATCAAATGCAAGATGGAGATATATGTCATTTTAGGTTCAATGTTTAAAATAATTTCATAAATTATAAATAGAGTGTTATATATTGTGGACATTAAGTG
The DNA here is from genome assembly GCA_007117415.1 of Bacilli bacterium. Classification (GTDB taxonomy): domain Bacteria; phylum Bacillota_I; class Bacilli_A; order RF39; family UBA660; genus SKGN01. The sequence goes on from SKGN01000004.1 coordinate 40,886, forward strand.
GTTTATTTGTTATAATCAAAAACGAGTATTAAATGCTCCTTGCTTCTAATTTTAAAGAAGCCAATAGACCAGAAGGAGGTAATAAAAATGAAATATGAAATTATGTTTATAGTTAGACCAAACTTAGAAGAGAATGCTATAAAGGAAGTTGGTAAAAATTTTGAAAAAGTTTTAACCGATAATAAAGCAAAAATTATATCTTCTAAAGAATATGGTCAGAGACAATTAGCTTACGAAATAAAAAAGCATAAAAGCGGATATTATTTTATAATTGAAGTTATATCTGATAACCCTAAAGCTATTAATGAATTTGATCGTTTAGCTACATTAAGTGAAGATATTATTCGTCATATGATTATCAAAGAAGAAGAATAAAGAAAGAGGTAATATAATGAATAAAGTTTTTTTAATAGGACGCTTAACGAAAGATCCGGATTTAAGATACCTATCAAACAATACACCTGTTGCTAATTTTTCAATAGCGATAAACAGAGCTTTTGAAAATCAAAGCGGAGAAAGAGAAACCGATTTTATTAATATAGTAGTATGGCGCAAACAAGCTGAGAATGTGAAAAAATATATTAATAAAGGTAGTTTGGTTGGTATTGATGGCCGAATTCAAACTAGAAATTATGAAGGTCAAGATGGCAAAAAAGTATACGTAACTGAAGTTGTTGCTGAAAACGTTCAGTTCTTAGAGTCAAAAGGACAAAGAGAACAAAATGTTTCGCCGCAAGATTTTAATAATAACGAGCAAAAAACCACTAATATTAGTGATGAACCTTTTGCTGACTTTGGTGATTCAATTGAGTTAAGCGAAGATGATATAGCGTTTTAATAAAGGAGGAGATTAATTTGAGAGAACCATTTAAAAAAAGAAAAAAAGTTTGTCAAATGTGTATAGGTAAGACAATTGATTATAAAGATATAGATATTTTAAAAAAATATATAAATGAAAAAAATAAAATAGTTGCCAGAAGGATAACTGGAACTTGTGCTAAGCATCAAAGACATATTGCCGCTCAAATAAAAAGAGCCCGTTTCATGGCGTTAATACCTTTTTCAAGATAAAAATTTACAATAATATTTGTAAATTTTTTTAATAAAAAATTATAAACAATTGGTAATTATTAATATATATAGTATAATTAACGCATAGGAGTGATAATATGAAACTTGATGCTAAAAAAATAGAAAAGTTAATATCAGAAGCTTCAAACGTTATAATTATGGCTCATAAAAATTTAGACTTAGATGCTTTAGGTTCTTCATTAGGTATGTATTATTTAAGCAAAAAAATAGGTAAGAATACTTTCTTACTAATTGAAGAAGAAAAATCAGAAAAGGGTGTATCAAGGTCACTTTTAGAGTTGAATAAAAGAGATTTAAAGGTTAACGTAAAAAAATTAAAAGAATTAAAATTAATAATAGATCAAAACACATTGTTAATTGTACTTGATGTTCATATTCCTAATATTACTCAGAACAGTGCCATTTTTAAAATGGTTAATAAAGTGATTGTAATAGATCATCACATTAAAGATAAAGACGGGATTAATGATGCCGAATATCTTTACATTGCTGATATGCAATCGAGCACTTCAGAGGTTGTAGTAGAGTTGTTAAAGGAGTTAGATATTTATATCCCATCTTATATCGCGACTATTATGCTTGCAGGTATAGTGGTGGATACTAATCGTTTTTCTATTAAGACAAGTTATTTAACATATGATGCAGCTTCTTATCTTTCTCAACAAGGAGCGGAGACTAAAGAATTACAATATTTATTAAAAGAAAATTTAGAAAGATATATAAAAAGGCAAGAAATAATCAGTAAAATAGAAATTATTAATAATTCCTTTGCGGTCGGAATCGGGAAATCAGAAATTATATATTATAAAGAAGATATTGCTAAAGTGTCAGATACAATGTTATTGTTGAATAACATAGAAGCAGCGTTTACAATAGCCAAAATAGATGATAACACCATTGGAATAAGTGCCAGATCATTAGGAAATGTTGATGTTCAAAAAATAATGGAAAAATTAAATGGTGGTGGACACAAAACAGATGCAGCTACTCAAATCAATAATATATCTATATTAGATGGAAAAAACAAACTTTTAGAAATTATTAAAAATTTATAATAAGGAGGTTCTGGTTTGAAAGTAATTTATATTAAGGACTTAAAAGGAAAAGGTCAAAAAGGGGAAATAAAAGAGGTAAAAGATGGTTATGCTCAGAACTTTTTAATTAAAAAAGGTTATGCGGTTCCTTTAACGGAACATAGCAAAGAAAGATTAATAGAGCAAAATAATCAAACGAAAGAACTAGCAGAAAAAGAAATAAATGAGGCTCTTAAAATAAAAGAAGAATTACAAAAATCAATAATAACCTTTAGTGTTAAAGTAGGAGAAAATGAAAAAGTATTTGGGAGCATTTCCTCAAAACAAATAAGTAATGAATTAGAAAAAAGAGGTTATAAAATCGATAAAAAAAAGATTATAATTAATGATACTCTATCTAGTTTGGGAATTCATAAAGTTGAAGTAATCTTACATAAGAAAGTTAATGCAATAATAAAAATTAAATTATTACAAGAATAGAGGTGTTATAATGGCAGAAAGAGTTTTACCTCATAATATAGAAGCTGAACAATCAGTTTTAGGGTCAGCATTTATATCGAAATATGCTCTTCAAAAAATATGTGAAGAAATAACAAGCGATACTTTTTATTTAGAAGCACATAGTAAAATATTTGATGTTATTAACGAATTAGCGAATGAAAAAATACCAGTTGATATTACAACGGTGACAGATAAATTAAAAAATAAAAAGTTATTATCACAAATAGGTGATGTTGACTATTTATTAGAAATAATTGATTCAGTTCCTAGTGCATCTAATGTTGATTATTATATTAACATAGTGCATGAAAAGGCGTTATTAAGAAGACTTATCAATGTTGCAACTAATGTTGCAACTAATGCCTACGACTCAAATAATGATCTTAATGAGCTCCTTGACGAATCAGAAAGAAAGATATTAAATGTATCTAAAAATAGAAGGTCGAGTGAATTTAAAACAATTCAAGAAGTTTTATCAAAGACGCAATCAGATTTAGAAAAACTAGCTGAAACAGCCGGAGAAATAACAGGAATTCCATCTGGATTTGGTGATATAGATCGTATTACGTCTGGCTTTCATGGGAATGAATTTATTATATTGGCTGCTCGTCCTGGTATGGGTAAAACAGCTTTTGCGCTAAATATGGCATCATCAATTGCTAGTAGCACCAATAAAACAGTAGCCTTATTTAATTTAGAAATGAGCGCGGAACAACTCGCGGTTCGTATGATTAGTTCATTAGGTCAAATATCGATGAATAAATTAAGAACAGGCAGACTAGAACATAGTGACTGGAAAAGAGTTAATGAAGCTATTAGCCAATTAGCAGACACCAATATTTATGTTGATGATACTCCAGGCATTAGTATTGGAGAAATAAAATCAAAGTGTCGTCGTCTAGCGAGTTCCGAAACAGGACTTGGAATAGTTATAATCGATTATTTACAACTAGTTTCTTCTACTAATAGATACGCTGGTAATAGGCAGCAAGAAGTTTCTGAAATATCTAGATCATTAAAAACTATGGCCTTGGAATTAAATGTACCCGTAATAGCGTTAGCTCAACTTTCAAGAGCGGTAGAAGGTAGAGAAGATAAGAGACCTCTTATGAGCGACTTAAGAGAATCAGGATCCATTGAACAAGACGCTGACATTGTGTCATTCTTATATCGAGATGATTATTATAATAAAGAATCAAGGAATAGTGATAACCGAAGTGAATCGGAATTTATTATCGGGAAAAATCGTAATGGACCTACTGCTACTGTCAATTTATTGTTCAAAGGAGAAACGGGAACATTCTTAAATTATCGCAAAGAAGACAATAAGGTAGAATGAAAATTTCAGTTTTAGCAAGTGGTAGCAAAGGAAATAGTACTTTCATTGAAATAAATAATGTCAATATTTTAATTGATTTAGGTATGTCTTGTAACTATATTGAAAAAAAATTAAAAGAGATAAATGTTAATCCCGAAACAATAAAAAAGATATTAATTACCCATACTCATAATGATCACATATGTGGGTTACCTGCTTTTTATAAAAAATATAAACCTAAAATATGTATAATGCCTTCTATGATTGACTCATTAAAACCTATTTTAGGAGATTTTACTTATGAATCATATGAAAAACATAGTGATCAATTTGCTTTAGAAATTTTAAAAACTTCTCATGATTCTAAAGACTCAGTGGGATTTATAATAGATAAAAAAATTGTATATATAACTGATACTGGATATCTAAATAGTAAATATTTTGATTTGTTAAAAAATAAAGAAGTATATATTTTTGAGAGTAACCACGATATTGAAATGCTTATAGATGGTAATTATTATTTTGGTTTAAAACAGAGAATATTAAGTGATAAGGGACATTTATCAAATAAAGATGCTGCTAAGTATTTAGCAAAATTTATTGGGAATAACACAAAATATATTTTTTTAGCTCATCTTAGCGAAGATAACAATACTAAAGAAAAAGCGCTTGAAACGCTTTTATCTTATATAAAAAAGGAATCAATAAAAAAAATTATTATTACTGATCAATATAATAGAACGGAACTTATTGAATTATGATAAAGATAATATGCGTGGGTAAAATTAAGGAAAAATATATAAAAGAAGGAATTAAGGACTATTTAAAAAGACTAACAAAATATACTAAAGTAGAGATAATTGAAGTGGAAGAACAAAAGAGCTTAAACTTAGAAAGTGAAAAAATAATAAAACAACTAAAAGAAAATGATTATATAATATCTCTTCAATTGGATGGAGAAGAGTTAAACTCATGTCAGCTATCAGCTAAGATAAATAATTTATATATTGAAGGTAAAAGTAGTATTGTATTTATAATTGGTAGTTCTCATGGATTAAGCGAGTCTCTAACGTCTAAAGCCGATTATAAGTTATCTTTCTCTACATTAACTTTTCCCCATCAACTGTTTAGATTGATGTTTTTAGAGCAGTTATATAGGAGTTTTAAAATAATATATAACGAAAAATACCACAAATAATGATAAAATATAAGTAATTTCCATAATTATCTTGCATATTATATATAAATATGTTAATATTACTATTAGATTTATTATTATTTTATTTACCTCCTATTATTTTTGGAAGTTAGATAAAGAATTAAATCCAAACTATAATTAAAAGGAGGTATTAAAATGGAAGACAAAACTATCAAATGTAAAGACTGTAATCAAGAATTTGTTTTTACTACTGGAGAACAAGAGTTTTACAAAGAAAAAGGGTTTGAACAAGAACCAGTGAGATGTAAACCTTGTAGAGATCAAAGAAAAAGAAATTCTGGTCAACGTAGAAATAATAATTTCTTTAACCAAGACTAATAACAAAAAAATCCTTTTAGGATTTTTTTTATTAACTAGGTATTGAAAAAGACTTTAAATAATGTTAGAATAATATCTATGTTAAATGGCGGTAGTGGCGAAGTGGTTAACGCACCAGGTTGTGGTCCTGGCATTCGTGGGTTCAATTCCCATCTATCGCCCCATTAAAAAAATGAAACGAATTCCAATATGGAGTTCGTTTTTTAGTTTGCATTAGCTAAAAGGGGCGCCTTTATTATATAATAATATACATAAGGAGATGATATTGTGAGAGTGCCTAATATTAATGATTATATAACTTTGACAACGAGAAAATATGTAAAAGAAGGAGTTAAATTGGATATACTTCTCCCTAGTGAAATAATAATAAAAGAAAAAAATGATGAATTTATTGTTATTGAATCAAGTATGGGAATTGCTGAAATTTCTGAAAAAGGGACTATATCTTTGATGAATGCTCCAAAAGAAATTAGAATTAACAAAGGCGAAACAAAAAAATTGACTTTACCAGTGACGGATTATTTTAGTAGTGTAACTATAACATATTAAAAAGACAAAGAAAACATTTTGTGCCTATTGGAAGATTGCCCCATTAATGAGAATAGTCGAACTCTGTAAAAGGGGTTCGTTTTTATGTGTAAAAATATGCATAACTTATAAAATAAGTGTATAATGTTGTTATTAAGGAGGAATATGTATGAGTAAATTTATTGAACAAGTAATGTCATCAGTTAGAGAATATAGTTTTTGGGATTATATGTGGTTTAAAACTGGACTTATATCATTTGGGATAATATTAGGTTCGTATTTTTCTGCGTTCTTTTTAGACTACATCTTTGTTGTGTGGATGCTATTTTTAATAACAACTATTTTTATAATATATCGAACAGTAACTAAAATTAAGTAGTGTATAAAATTAAAGAAATATGTTATAGGGTCTGTTGGGTTTATTTGTTAGTTTTGGGGGGTATTCGATAACTATCGGCTTTTATTTTGTAATAGAAAGTCAATAGCTGGTGTAGAAACCACGTTGTAGTAATTATTATTATAATGTTTTTAAACAAATGCTATAATGTTATTGTATTAATGAATGGTTTGACTGTGAGGCCATTTTATTATTGTTGGGGGTAAAAAGTTTGTACCTAAAAAGCCCCATTAATGAGAATAAGCGAACTCTTGGAGAAGGGTTCTTTTTTATTATAATTTTGATAAATATTTATATTAATCTAACTAATATTATAGTTAAAAAATAATTAATAGTGTTTTTATTTTTAATAAAGCAAATAAATATGGTAAAATAATTTATATAGAAATATTTAGTAGGTGAAAAAAATGAAGTTAAAAAATAAAAATTTTATTCCAGTAATATTCGGGGGCGATATTAACGCCTATACTTTAGCTAGAACTTTTCATGAAGCTTATCAAATTAAGTCGATTGTTGTTAGTCAAATGCTTTTACCGGTTATAAATAATAGTCAAATAATTGACAATATAATTGAACCAAATATTGAAAAAGATACTATTATGGTAAAAAAAGTATCTGATATTGCTAAAATGTACCCGAAAAAAAAGTTATTATTACTTGGTTGTGCAGATTGGTATGTAGAGCAAATAACTAGAAATAAAAATAAATTTAGCAAAAATGTTGTAGTTCCGTATGTAACGGTTAATTTAATGAGAAAATTACGAATGAAGGATAATTTTTATGAATTATGTGAAGAATTGGGTGTAGATTATCCTAAAACTTTTGTCTATGATATAAAACAAAAAAACGAATTAGATTTTGATTTTGATTTTCCGGTTGTTGTAAAACCGGTTGATGGTGTTTTTTATCATTCGGTTACTTTTCTTGGAAAGAAGAAAGGATATAAAGCTTCATCTTTGTCAGAACTGCAAGAAATAATTAATCTTATTAGTAAATCTGAATATAATGGTAAGCTTATAATTCAGGATTTTATTCCGGGGGATGACGATAACATGCGTGTTTTAACATGTTATTGTGATAATAATTCCAAAGTTAAATTTTATTCCCTTGGGAATGTGTTATTAGAGGAACATACCCCAGGAGCTATTGGTAATCATGTTGCTATAATGAATGAAGTAAATGCAGAAATTTTTAAGCAGGCTAAAAAATTCTTAGAACATGTTAAGTTTAAAGGGTTTGCTAATTTTGATATAAAATATGATGCACGTGATAAAAAATATAAATTTTTTGAAATTAACGTTAGATTAGGACGAAGTAATTATTATGTTACTGGTAGTGGTTTCAACGTAGCAAAGTATCTGGTTGATGATTTTATATATAATAAAGATATAAAGGAAGTTATAGCCGATAAAGGACATTTATATATGATAGTTCCTAAGATGGTTCTATTTAAATATCTTAAGGATAAAGAAAAAAAGAAGAAAGTCAAACTTTTAATCAAACAAAAGAAAGTATGTCATCCGTTACTATATAAAGAGGACTTTAATATAAAAAGATATATTTATGTTAAGTTAGCATTAATTAATCAAATTAGAAAATATAAAAAGTATTATAAAAAAAATCAAGTTGAGATAAAGAAAGAAAAAACAGTAGGTGTTATTGGTGGAGTCGGCCCGTTAGCGACATCTTATTTCATTAACAATGTAATAAAAAGAACGAAAGCTAATAAAGATCAAGATCACATTAATATGTTTATTATTAATCATCCAACTATCCCTGATAGAACAGAGTATATATTAGATAATAATAATCCTAATCCGGCTATTATGATGACTGAAGATGCACGAAAATTAGAAAACTTAGGGGCTAATTTTATTGTATTACCATGTAATACCGCCCATTATTTTTATAAATATATTCAAAAAGAAATAAGTATTCCATTAATAAATATTGTTGAAGAAACGGTTCAGTTTATAATTAAACAAAATCCCCAAATAAAAACAGTAGGCCTTCTAGCTACTGACGGTACTATTTTGTCAAATATTTACCAAGAAACAATGAAAAAATGTGGAGTAAAATGTTTTGTGCCCAAAGAAAATACTCAAAAGGAATTAATGAATATAATATATGAGCAAGTTAAAGGACCAAAAGATATAGATATTCAACTTTTCAAAAAAATAATAAAGGAATTATCGGAACTAGGATGCGAAAAAATAATTTTGGGGTGTACTGAATTATCGGTTATTAATAATGATTTTGATTTAGATAATGATGACATAATTGATTCCTTGGCAGTTTTAATTGAAAAAACAATATTACTTAGCGGAAAACAAATTAATAAGTAGTATTTATTATCCATACGAAAAGTAGCAGCAGGAAAAGAAAAAGACTAACCAAAGCTAAAAAAGCAAAATAAAATATTTAAATAGATATAAATTGAAAACAGTTATTACTGTTTTTATTCTTTGTTATGAGGTGAACAAATATGAGTAATTGCAAGATATGTGGGAGAATAACAAGCAAGATTAAATGTTCAAAAAATAACGTTAGTTATAATCGTTGTTTCTGGTGTGAGTTTATATCAAAAGATGATGAGTTTATTGTAAGTGAAAAGGAAGAATTAAAAACATATAATAATCATAATAATTCTATCGATGATTTTAAGTATGTTAAATATTTCAAAGAATTTATTGATGCAACTATAATGCCCTATATAAAGTTTGGAAGCGTTTTAGATTTTGGAAGCGGTCCCTCACCAGTGTTAAGACAAATACTAGAAAGAGATTATGATTTTAAAGTAGATATATATGATCACTATTATCAGCCTCAGAAAATTTATAAAACTAAGAAGTATGATTTAATTGTTTGTACAGAGGTAGTAGAGCATTTAAAAGATCCGCTTTATTATTTCAAAATATTTCAAAATCATTTAAAAAAAGATGGATATTTAGCAATAACAACTTTATTTCATCATAATTATTCTGATTTCTTATTGTGGCATTATATAAGAGACATGACCCATATATCTTTCTATACTCCAAAGACAATGAATTTTATTGGTAATCAAATAGGGTTTAATATGATATATCATAATGATTGCCGTTATGTAGCGTTTAAAAAAATAAGTGAGGAAGTGAACCGTGAATAATAAGGATTTAAAAATAGAAAAAGAATATTTAAATAATACGTTAAGTATTATTGCAAAAAAAATCACTCAAATTGAAACCGTTTTAGAAGAAAAAGTAGGCGATATTAATCAATTTAAAAAAGAACTTCAAGTTTTAAAAAGAGAAGTAGATAGAGCAGAATTTGTTACTAACGTGGAGCATTTAAATAGGTCGGTAAGTACCACTAATGAATCGTTTAAAAAGTTGAATCAATTAATAAAGGCTAGTAATAATCCTTACTTTGGAAGAATTGATTTTACTGATGAAGATAATAACTGTGAAAAGATATATATTGGTCTTTGTAGTGTAGATAAAAACTTTGAATATTATGTCTATGATTGGAGAAGCCCAATTTCCAGTATGTTTTATAATTATGGGGTAGGAGAAGCTTCATATATTTCTCCGGAAGGAAAAAAAAGGGGACAAATAAGTTTAAAAAGGCAATTTAAATTTGAAAACGCTAAAATAAAACACTATTTTGATACAAGTATTAATATAGAGGATCCTTTTCTTCAAGATGTTTTAGCGTCGTCATCTAGTCAAAAAATGAAAAATATCGTTACAACCATACAACAAGAACAAAATGAAGTAATTAGAAATATAGAAGATAAGATTTTAATTGTTCAAGGAAGTGCTGGTTCAGGAAAAACATCAGTTGCGCTTCATAGAATAGCCTACTTACTTTATCAAAACAAGAAGTTGACTTCTAATAATATTATTATCTTTTCTCCTAATGATGTTTTTTCAAATTATATTTCCGATGTTCTTCCTGAATTAGGAGAGAGTAACGTAAAGGAAACGACTTTTGTCCATTTTGCAAGCTTTCACTTACAAGGCTTTAATAAAATAGAAAGTTATCTGGAATTTTCAGAAAGGTACTATAAATCTGAAAAATTTAATCAAAAAGATTTTTTGCAAATTAAAAGTAAATTATCTGATGAATTACCACAATTTATTTCTTTATATCTTACGGAAATAATTAATAATATAGCCTTTAATGATGATTTAGTCTTGAATAGAAAAAATCTTAATATTATTGGATTTGAGGAATGTATTATTCAGAAGGAAGAATTAAGAAATATGTTTCACGATAGGTATTCAAAAGTATATTTAATGGAAAGATTAGATTGTATTGCCACTAGCCTTAGCGATAGATTAGGAATTTCGCATAAAAAATATACAAAAATTATAAAGAAAAAACTAAAAGATATAATTAATAGAAAAATAAACATTAAAGATATTTATAACGAAATAATAGCATCAGATAAATACCTTAATCAATTTAAAATCAGAGGAGAAAAAATATCTTCAAATTGTCAGTTGTTAAAATATGAAAATGTTCTCCCTCTTTTATATTTAACTTTTGAAATGAGTGGTTATCCATGTCAAAGTTATATAAAGCAAGTTGTTATAGATGAGGCCCAAGATTATACAAAATTACAATTTAAACTGATTCATAAAGTGTTTCGTTTTGCTGATTTTACCATTTTAGGTGATGTTAATCAAACGATAAATCCCTTTTATAAATATAATAAGTTAGATGCCGTTAAAGATTGTTTTAAAAGAGAAATTAAATATATAGAATTAAACAAGACTTATCGATCAAGTTACGAAATAATTGAGCATAATAACAAAATTTTAGGTTTAACTAATTGTTATGCGGTTAGAAAAAGTAATAATATAGGTGTTTTATACAAAAAAGATAACCTAGAAAATAAATATAATTATATTTATGAAGATATTTTAGAAATGCAACAAAAAGGTATGAAAAAAATTGCCGTTGTAACTAAAAATTATAGTGAAACAAATCAAATATATGAACACCTAAAAGAAAGATTAAATATTAAACTAGTTAGTGAAAAAGAAATAAATGATTTAATTGTATTGCCAGTTTCAATAGCTAAAGGCCTTGAATTTGATGGGGTTATTGTATATTCTGATGAAAAAAATAAATATTCTACTTTTGATAAAAATTTATTTTATATTGCCTGTACAAGAGCGCAACATCAATTAATAGTTTATAATCAAAATCAATAGTTAAAACCCACCTTCTATGATAAGAAGATGGGTTTTAATTTTATTATTTAATTTTTTCTTTCACTTTTTTTATGTCCAAATTATTTGTGATTACATTATCTTTTTTTTCTATATATTTTAACTCTAATTTTAATCTTTCTAAATCATTAATCATAGTTTTATGTTTATCCTTACGACAGTTATTATTACTAAAACTATTGATATCTTTGTAATCAAAAGCAAAACTCTTTTTTTCTTTTTTGGATAATAATAAATATTTCTTAATTGTTAAAAGTTGTAATATGGTTGTAGTTCCTAAAAAAAGAGGTAAAAGAAGATGAGTATTAAAATTAAGTGTTGATAGCAAAGAAATAGCAATAGTTGAGAAAAGAAAAATCGTTTTAATTTTGCCGGTAGCGATTACTTCATTTAAATTTTTACTAGTTATATATCCTCTCACATTTACTAAGGTGATAATCCCTTCTAAAAACAAAGATATCCATAGAACGGGATTTATTGTTAATGCTGCCATTGTTAAAGCGCCACCACTTAAAATTTTATCAGCAATAGGATCTAATTTTTTTCCATAATTAGATACAACTTTCCATTTTCTAGCTAAATAACCATCAAGCGCGTCACTACTTGATCCTAACAAAAAGAGCGTTAAAGCAGCTGTGAAATTACCACTTAGAAAAAGGAACGGAATAATAATAGATATAACCATTCGCATTGTAGTAATAATATTAGGGATATATTTTTTCATATTGTTTGTCATTTAAGCACCTCTTAATTTTATTATTATATAATAAAATTGTAAATAAGTAATTAATAATATGATAATAATTACTTTTATATTTAAGGTTGTTTAATATTCTTATAATTTGTTCATTATAAGCATAGGATATTATGAAAGGGGAACTACTATGTTTAGTAAGTTTACTGAAGAAGCTCAAAGAGCGTTGGTTAACGCAAAAAAAGAAATGTCTGAATTAAAACATCCTTATGTAGGAAGTGAACATTTATTATTAGCCATTCTTAAAGAAAATAATGAAATTAGTAAAAAATTAAAAAGTTATAATATAAATTATCAAAATTTTAAAGAAGAATTAATTGATATTATGGGAGTAGGAACTAATAAAAATCAATGGTTTTTATATACACCTTTATTAAAGCGCGTTATTGAAAATGCTATTTTGGATAGCAAGGAGAATAATGACGGTGAAGTTACTATTGAGCATCTTTTTTGTTCTTTGCTAGAAGAAGGAGAAGGTGTAGCCATAAGAATAATGCTTAGTATGAATGTAGAAGTGGATAAACTCTATAATAATTTCCCCAATAAATTAGTAACTAAAAAGATGAAACAAAAACATTTATTAATAGAAGAAATGGCGGTTGATCTTACCAAGCAAGCATCCAATGAAGAGTTAGATCCCGTTATAGGGCGTGATAAAGAAGTTGAGCGAATGATTGAAATATTATGTCGAAGAACTAAAAATAATCCCCTTCTTATAGGAGAAGCAGGAGTTGGTAAGACAGCGATAGTTGAGCATTTAAGTACTCTCATAACAAAAGGGGAAGTGCCAGAAATATTAAAAAACAAAAAAGTATTATCTTTTGATATGGCTACGATGGTCGCCGGCACTAAATATCGTGGTGAGTTTGAAGAAAGAATGAAGAAAGTTTTAAATGAATTAGAAGATAATCAGGATATTATAATTTTTATTGATGAAATACATACTTTAGTAGGAGCCGGTGGAGCAGAAGGCGCGATTGATGCTTCAAACATTTTTAAACCGGCTTTAGCCCGTAATAAAATTAGATGCATAGGGGCTACTACTACGGAAGAATATAAAAAATATATTGAAAATGATGGAGCATTAGATCGCCGTTTTCAAAAAGTTTTTATTGAAGAACCGGACAAAATAATGGTTCGAAAAATCCTAATGAAATTAAAAGGAATATATGAAAGTTATCATCAAGTTATGCTTAAAGAGGAAATAATTGATACAATTATTGATTTATCCGATAAATATATATATGATCGTAATCAACCGGATAAAGCGATTGATATTTTAGATGAGGTTTGTGCCAAGACCTCCTTAAAAGAAACTAAAAATAGTAAAAAATTAAATCAATTATATCGTGATTTAGAAAATACAAAAAAGCAAAAAAACAGTTGTATTGTTAAACATGATATTGACAATGCTTATATACAAAAAGATTTAGAAGAAAAATTATTAAATGAAATAAATAATTTAGAATTAAAAATATTGGAAAAACATAAAGTTAAAGAAGTAAGGAAAGAGTTAGTAGCTGAAGTAATTAATGTTAAAACAAAAATTCCCATTTTTGAAATTATCAATGATAGCAAAAAAATATTTGGCAAATTGGAGAAAGAAATTAAAAGTAACATAATAGGTCAAGAAGAGGCTATTTCTAAACTTATAAATATTACTAAAAGAATAAAACTAGGATTTAAAGATGAAAAAAAGTGTTATTCATATTTATTTTGTGGTCCAACAGGAGTAGGGAAAACAGAGTTAGCAATGTGTTATGCCAAAAATTTAGTAGGTGAAAACAATGTTATTAAATTAGATATGAGCGAATTTAATGAATCGCATACAGTTAGTAAAATAATAGGGGCTCCTCCAGGGTATATTGGTTATGAAGACAACAAAAACATTTTAGAAGAAATAAGAAACAAGCCGTATTCAGTATTAATTGTTGATGAAATTGAAAAAGCTCATCAATCTGTAATAAATCTGTTTTTACAAGTTTTGGATTATGCTTGTTTAAAAGATTCAAATGGTAAACTAGTGCGTTTTGATAATGTATTAATTATTTTTACCACAAACGCTGGAGTAGGTAAAAATATAGTAGGTTTTAATATAGACAACGAGGAAAAGATTATATCAAAACTAAAAAATTATTTAAGTATTGAATTTATTAATCGATTATATAATATTACTATTTTTAGTCAATTAACCAAAAAAGAAATAAGTAAAATAGTTAATAAAAACTTAGAGAAGATGAAATTAAGATTTAAAAATGTTTCCATAATAATTAACAAACAAGTTATTGAAGAAATTATTGATTTATGCGATTATAAAATTTTTGGGGCAAGAAAAATAGAAAAAATAATTCAAGAAAAACTAGAGTCTATAATTATAGATAATTTAATGAATGATAATATGAAAGTTAATATAGATTCAATTAAAGAACTTGTATAATAAACATCTCCTTATGGAAGTGGAGATGTTTTTTGTTTTTAATTTTGTTCTATGTGGTAAAATATGATAAAATATAAGAAGGTGATATAGATGAAAGAAATTAGAACAAGATTTGCTCCTAGTCCTACTGGGTTTATGCACATTGGTGGTGTTAGAACCGCTCTATTTTCGTATTTAATAGCGAAACATAATAATGGCTCTTTTATTTTAAGAATAGAAGATACTGATCAAACTAGATATGTTGAAGGCTCTATTGAGGTAATTTATAATACGTTGAGGGATTTAGGTTTAAACTGGGATGAAGGTCCTGATATAGGAGGAAAATATGGACCTTATGTTCAAAGTGAACGCAAAAACAATTATTTAAAGTATGCACAACAATTAATAGATGAAGGTCAAGCTTATTATTGTTTTTGCAATGAAGATAGACTAGAAGATTTAAAAAAAATTGCTAACAATAAGAAAATTCCTTATAAATATGATGGTAAATGTAGAGAATTAAATATTAATGAAGTTCAAAAAAGAATTGAAGAAGGCGAAAAATATGTAATTAGATTTCAAATGCCTAGAACCGGAAAAACTATTTTTGATGATAAAGTATATGGGAAAATAACCGTACATAATATTGAGTTAGAAGATTTAATTATTATTAAATCTGATTTAATGCCCACTTATAATTTTGCCAATATCATAGATGATCATGAAATGGACATTACTCATATTGTTAGAGGAAATGAATTTGTTTCTTCAACCCCTAAGTATGTTTTAATATATCAAGCTTTTGGTTGGAATATTCCAGAATTCATTCATCTTCCAGTTATAAAAAAAGAAAAAGATTCGGATAAAAAATTAAGCAAAAGAGATGGTGACGCTACGGTAGAGATTTTAAAGGAAAAAGGTTATTTAAACGAATCTATTATTAATATGTTAGCGCTAACGGGTTGGAGTCCGGGTAATGAAAAAGAGATTTTCAGTTTAAACGAATTAATCGAAGTGTTTGATATTAGCGGAATAAGCAAAGGTAACGCTATTTTTGATGTTGATAAACTAAACTGGTTTAATAATAATTATATTAGAAAATTATCTATAAAAGAATTATGTCAATTAACTATTCCTTATTTACAAAAGAGTTATGATTTAACTGAAAAGTCCTCTTTGTGGCTTGAAAAATTAGTTAGTATTTATCAAGAACAATTATCATATGGTGCCGAAATAATAGAATTAACTAAATTGTTTTTTGAAGAAGAATTAGAATATGATAAAGAAGCCTTAGATTATTTGCAAACAATAGATACAAAAGCAGTCATTTCTACGTTAAAAGAGGAAATAATAAAAATTAATGATTGGAATGAAGAAAATATTGTTAAAGCTATAAATAACATTAAGGAAAAAACAGGTATTAAAGGTAAGCCATTATTTATGCCCATTAGGATATGTGTTTCCGGGAAGATGCATGGTCCAGAATTACCAATGACTATATTTTTACTAGGCAAGGAAAAATTAATAAAGCGATTATAAATAAGTGTTTAGGCTATCGGAGGGAATAATGATTAATATTGAACAAATAATTAATAATATTAATATTGATGAAAATGTAATTAAATTGGCTGAAGAGCTGGAAAAGGAATATCTTAACTATGTTTGTTTATTAGAAAGTTATGATCAAAAGTTTGTAAAAAAATTTTTAAATACATATAAAAAACAGGAAAATATAGCTAGCCAAGAAATGGAAGGCGTATCTAATTTAGAAGCTTTATTTGTTGAAGATTTAGAAGCAAAAAGTACCGCGCTAGATTATGTTATAAACATTTTAAAGAGAAAAGAAGAAATAACGCAAGAAGAATTTAAAAAAATTCATGGCATTTTAATGAAAAATGATCAAAGAGAGTATATAAAAAAAGGAGAGTTTAGAAATAAATCGGCTGAAGTAGGCTCTTTTGTTGATGGGAAGCCAATTATTTATTATGTTGCTCCAAATTATGAATATGTTCCAGAATTAATAAAGGGTGTTTTGGATTATTGTAACAATGATGATGATAGAGGAGAAATTAACCATCCTTTTATAAAAGCTGCTATTATTCATGCTTTGGTATTACACGTTCAACCTTTTCAAGATGGTAATTCCCGCATGGGAAGGTTGTTACATCATTCTAAGTTATGGGTTGAATGTAATAAAAGATGGAATATAAATATGTATCAGCCAATATTATTTTTTTCAAATAATTACTATTTTGATAGAGGTGGGTATCGTGGTAAAATTTTAAATATAGATAGAAATCTTAGTTCATCTGCCGCTTGGAATAAATGGTTTAATTATAACTTGGTAATTATGAGTGAGGTTTTTAGTAATATTATAGATGCTGTTCAAGAACTAAGTAATGTTTATTCTCGTTTTAATGAATGTAGCGAAAAAACTAAGTAGTTTGTTTTATTTATCCAAACTTAATAGTATATTATAATATAAGGAGTGTTATCATGAATCTATATAATACCTTGACCAAAAAAGTAGAAAAATTTGTTCCTCGCAATCAAAACGATGTAAAAATGTATACATGCGGACCAACAGTGTATAATTATGCTCATATTGGTAATTTAAGAACCTATATTTTTGAAGATATATTAGAAAAAACACTTAAATATGTTGGTTATAACGTTACAAGAGTTATGAATATCACTGATGTAGGGCACCTTACTTCTGATGCTGATACGGGTGAAGATAAAATGTTGTTAGGCGCCAAAAGAGAAGGTAAAACAATTTATGAAATTGCGGAATTTTATACCGATGCTTTTTTTAAAGATACTGAAAAACTAAATATATCCAAGCCTAATATAATTGAAAAAGCAACTGATAATATTAAGCAATATATTGAAATGATTGAAAAATTATTAGAAAAAGGATATGCATATGCTGCTGGAGGTAATATTTACTTTGATATAACCAAATATAAAGACTATTATCTTTTGTCCGGAAAAAAAGAAAAAGATTTAATTATAGGCGCTCGTCATGAGGTGGAAGAAGATAGAAACAAACGCAATCCATTTGATTTTGTTTTGTGGTTTACAAAATCAAAATATGAAAAACAAGAAATGAAGTGGGACTCTCCGTGGGGAGTTGGTTATCCAGGTTGGCATATTGAGTGTGCAGGAATTAGCATCAAAAATATGGGAAATTTTTTGGATATACATTGTGGCGGAGTTGATAATATCTTTCCTCATCATACCAACGAAATTGCCCAAGCAGAAGCTTACTTAGGACATAAATGGTGTAATTATTGGTTACATGCTGAACATTTAAATGTTCAGTTTGGTAAAATGAGTAAATCAAAAGGTGAATTTTTAACATTATCGTTATTAGAAGAAAAAGGGTATAATCCACTTGTCTATCGTTTTTTTTGCTTACAATCTCATTATCGTAATCAACTTGAGTTTACATATGAATCGCTTGATACAGCGTTAAAAGGCTATGTTAAATTAAAAAGTAAAGTAAAAGCGCTGAAGGATGACGGCGTGTCATTAACTGAAAATAAAATCGATCAATATAAAGAAATGTTTACCAAAGCATTAGAAGATGATTTAAATACCGCTAACGCTATAACTTGCTTGTTTGAGGTTTTAAAGGATGAGGAAATGCTTAATAGTGATAAATTATATTTAATTAGAGATTTTGAAAAAGTATTATCATTAGGATTGTTTGACATTGAAGAAGAGATGACAAGTGAAGAAAAAAAAGCGATTGAAAAATTTATTGATGATAGAAGTGAGGCCAAAAAAAATAAAGATTATCAAAAAGCAGACGAAATAAGAGAAGTTTTAAAAAGTAAAGGAATATTAATTAAAGATAATAAGGAAGGAACCACTTGGGAATTAATAAAATAAGGAGGAATTTATATGTATTTAAGTTTATTCATTATTCCGTTAATTATTGTTATAGGTGCTCAGGCATTAGTTAAAGGAGCTTATAATAAATATAAAATGATAGAAAGCAAACAAGGAAAAACTGGTTTTGAAGTGGCTAGAAAAATATTAGATAAAAACAATCTAAAAGATATACATATTGTTGAAACGAAAGGTTTGATGTCTGACCATTATGATCCAAAAAGGAAAGTAATTAGATTATCAAGCGAGGTTTTTCATAAAAATAGTATTGCTTCAATTTCAATAGCGGCTCATGAATGTGGTCACGCTATTCAGCATAAAAATAATTACCCTTTTATAAAAATAAGAAATATTTTAGTGCCGTTTGTCAATTTTACTTCTAAAATCGGTTATGTTATTTTATTTATAGGTTTTTTTGCTTCTCTTCTGGATATAGCTTTTATAGGGTTAATACTATTATCAACGACGTTATTATTTCAATTAATAACTTTACCTGTTGAATTTGATGCTTCTAAAAGAGCCAAAGCTATTTTAATTAAAGGCCAGTTTATTATTAAAGAAGAAGAGATTAAAGTAAAAAGTATGTTAAATGCAGCTGCCATGACATATGTAGCGGCTTTAATAGCCAACCTTTTAGAAATACTAAGATTATTTTTAATGCTTACGAGAAACAGATAAGGATATCGATTGATATCTTTTTTTTAGGGTTTTTAAAGGGGTATCGTTATTTACATATAGTATGATTGATGTTATAATTTTTATAGTGGAGGAATAAAAATGAAAGAGCCGTTTGAAAGGGAAAAAATTGATTTCCAGAATATAAATCAGGTCCTTAAATTAAGTAGTAATATATTGAAAATAACCTTTATCTTTCTGGTAATAGTAGGCATATATACAATTACAATGATAATAAAAGAATGGAATATTTTAAATTTCATTCTAACTATATTAAAAATATTATCCCCAGTATTTATAGGTCTCTTTATTGCGTGGTTTTTACATCCGTTTGTTGAATTTTTAAATAAAAAGGGATTAAGTAAAATTTTTGCAACCATTTTTGTTTATATAATTATGTTAACAATTGTTTATTTTACAATTGCTAATTTTATCCCCATCTTAATTAATCAAATAAATGCTTTTCTTAATATTCTTCCTATTATATTAGAATCAATAACGATTTCGTTTGAGCGTTTCTTTGCTCACTTTGAGACAATTACGATTGTTAATATTGAAGAAATAAAGATAAATACAGTTGAATATACCAATAACTTCATCACTTCTTTAACTACTGATATACCAGAAATGACCATTAATTTTGCTGGTGGCTTTTTGTCGTTTGCTGGGATATTTTTATTGGGATTTGTTATAGGTTTTTACTTATTGTTTGATTTTAGAAATATAGGTAAGCGATGTTTGTTCTTGTTTCCTCAAAGGATAAGAACAGATATAAAAAGTTTTTTTACTGAAACTAATATATCGCTATTAGCTTATATAAAAGGAACCCTATTAATATCTCTTATTATATTTATATCTAGCGCTATTGCGCTTTCCATCATAGGAGTAGAAGCAGCTCTTTTGCTAGCGCTAATAATTGGTATAGCTGATATAATTCCTTATATAGGACCTTATATAGGAGCCTTACCGGCTGTTTTAGTGGCTTTTACTCACAGTATAACCGCCGGTATTCTAACTATAATAGCGTTATTTTTTATTCAAACAATTGAGGGTAATTTTGTTCAACCTTTGATAATGAGCAGAACAATGAAATTACATCCTGTAAATATAATTGTAGGAATATTAGTTTTCGGGTATTTTTTTGGTATTATTGGTATGATCATTGCGACACCTTTAGTTGCTATAATTAAAATATTATTAATTTATATAAATAGAAAATTTCAAATATTTGAAATCAATAAAAAAAATATTAATTAATTACAGGGAGGCTGCTATGGAATTGATTTATAAAAATCCTTTAATATATATGATTGCCGGTAAAGCGCAGCATGGAAAAACAACAACTTCTAAAATAATAATTGAAGAATACAAAAAAAGAGGCAAAAAAGTTGCTCGTTTATATCATGCTAAATACATTAAAGATTATGCCATGGATTATTTTGATTGGGATGGTAGAGAAAAAACTAAGCCAAGAGAATTGTTGCTAAACATAGGAACAGAACTAATTAGAAAAAAATTAGGTAAAGAATATTTTTTTATTAATCGAATAACTGAAGATATAGAAATATTATCTTATTTTTTTGATATAATTGTAATAGATGATGCACGATTAAAAATTGAAATTGAGGCTCAAAGAAAAAACTTTGAAAAAACAATCACAATTAATATAAAAAGAAAAAACTTTGATAATAAACTTACTGAAGAGCAAAAGAATCATCTTACTGAGATTGATTTGGATGATTATGAACAATTTGATTATATAATTATCAATGATGCCGGGATAGAAGATTTAAGAGAAAAAATAAGTAAAATAATCAAGGAGAATGAAGATGTTGAATAGTAATGAAATAAGAAAGAAATTTATTACTTTTTTCGAGGAAAAAGGTCATAAGGTAATGAAGAGTGCTTCGTTAGTCCCTGATAATGATCCCACTTTATTATGGGTTAACGCTGGAATAACACCTTTAAAAAAGTATTTTGATGGCAGTGAGATTCCAAATAACAGAAGGATTGTGTCGGTTCAAAAATGTATTAGAACTAATGATATTGAGAATGTCGGAAAAACAGCAAGACATCACACTTTCTTTGAAATGTTGGGAAATTTTTCGATTGGTGATTATTTTAAAGAAGAGGCTATTAATTATGCATATGAATTATTATTTAGTAATAATTATTTTGGATTTAAAAAAGAAAAAATATTTGTCACCGTTTATTCAAACGATGAAGAAACTTATAACATTTGGAAAAATAAAGGCATTGATGTTTCTCATATAATAAAGTTAGAAAATAATTATTGGGAAATAGGTGAAGGACCATGTGGGCCCGATACAGAAATATTTTATGACCGAGGTCAAGAATATGACCCTGATAACCAAGGAATTAAATTATTACAACAAGAAATAGAAAATGATCGTTATATTGAAATATGGAATAATGTATTTAGTCAATTTAATGCTAAAATAGGCAAAAAAAGAGAAGAATACAAAGAATTACCAAGTAAGAATATTGATACAGGCATGGGATTAGAGCGTATGGCGTGTATTATTCAGGGGACGTCTACTAATTTTGAAACAGATTTATTTCTTCCTATAATAAAAAAAATAGCAGAATTAAGTAATAAAAAATATAATGGCGATATGTCTTTTAAAGTGATTGCTGATCATATCAGGGCTATTACTTTCGCTCTTAATGATGGGGCCTTTTTTTCTAATGAAGGAAGAGGTTATGTTTTAAGAAGGCTTCTTAGAAGAGGGGTTCGTTATGGAAAAAAATTAGGGATAAAAAAACCTTTTATGTATGAATTGGTAGATTCAGTAATAGCTATAATGAAAGAAGCTTATCCAGAATTAAATAACAATAATGAATTAATTAAAGATTTAATAATAAAAGAAGAAAAGTTATTTCACAAAACGTTATCAAGTGGCGAAAAAAAATTAAATGAGTT
>SKGN01000049.1 GCA_007117415.1 Bacilli bacterium
AAACTTGCCATTATGATAATAATCCTGTTTTTAGTTTTCTTTTATCTACAAGGGTTTTCTGGTACTATCTCCATTCCCAGTATGTGGGTTTTGGAGACCGCTATTATACCGTTTAACTATGCCCCTAAGCATGTATAATAATACCACAAATAATAGTAATTATCAATAATTTTTTATAGATATATGCATATACTTCAATAGGTGATAAAATGACATTAGTTGCACATACAAGTAAAGATATTGATTTGTTAGCCCGATTAATGAGGGCTGAAGCAGTAGGTGAAGGTAATTTAGGGATGCTTATGGTCGGCAATGTAGGGATAAATAGAGTTATTACTGATTGTTTAGATTTTCCTAATATTAGAACTATTCAAGAAATGATATATCAAACACCTGGTGGTTTTTCAGGTAAAGATAGCCCTTTATTTTTTGGTCACGCTACGACGTTAGAAAGAAGATTAGCCGAAAGAGCTATAAGAGGGGATGCTTTTCATCCCGCTACTCACGCTTTATGGTTTTATGCACCACGACCAGGTGAAGAATGTAGAGGATTTTGGTTTAATCAACGTAATTCCGGAAGATATAAGGGGCACTGTTTTTATATTCCCGCTAAAGATGTATGTCCTAAATTATATTAAAACAAGAGCAATGCTCTCGTTTTTTTATTCTTTTGGTACTAATAGGATTTGACCTGTTCTAATAAGATCTGTTTCTAATTTGTTTATTTCTTTTATTGCAGAAACACTAGTTTCAAATGCTTTTGCTATACTTGAAAGAGTATCTCCTTTTTTAACAATAAATAAAGTTGTTCCTTCTGGTGGTGTTATTGGTGGTGTTATCGGAACCATTAATTCTTGATCAATTTTTATTAAATTACTTGATAAATTATTTAGTGTTTTTAAAATAGATACTGTAGTTCCAAATCGACGTGCTATACTCCATAAGGTATCTCCTTTTTTAACATTATATAATGCTACCGTAGGCTCTACTGGAATAACTTCTTCAATTGGGGTTCTTGGTACAAACAATTCTTGACCTACTCTTAAAAAATCTGATTCTAGATTATTTATTCTCATTATTGTATCAACCGTTGTTCCATAACGATTAACTATACTAGTTAAGGTGTCGCCTCTTTGAACGGTATATCTTACAATAATAGGAATGTCTAAAACGTCTAACTCTATTTCTCTTATATCATCTTCTACTAAAGGTACAAACAAAGTTTGACCTACATTAATAATATCGTCCTCTATATCATTTAAAGTTCTTAAAACTGATACTGATGTTTTATATTTTTGAGCAATACTCCATAACGTATCCCCTCTTTGGACTATATATATAGATGTTCCTTCTGGTATTGTCACTGGTAGGGTTATTGGAATTATTAATTCTTGACCTATCTTTAAATTATCAGAAATTAATTTATTACTTTGTTTAATTTCATCAATTTTTGTTCCATATTTTCGAGCAATTCCCCATAAAGTATCTCCTTTTTCAACCTTATAAATTCTTTTAGTTGGTTTAGATGACTCGTTGTCATTTATTTCCCCTATTGGTATTAATAAAGATTGCCCGACTAAAATTACATCTGTAACTAAATTATTTAATCTTTTTATTTGTTCAACCGTTGTTCCATAACGATTAGCTATATTAGTTAAAGTGTCTCCCCTTCTAACGGTATATCCTATAATATCTTCTAAAGGCGATATAGGCCCTATTAAATCTGGAAATAAAACCTCTCTTTGTTCTTCTCGATTACCGACAGGTATTTGTAATATTTGCCCTATACTTAATAAGGTTGTTGTTAAGTTGTTTAGCGTCATTATTTCGGTAACAGTCGTTCCATATTGTCTCGCTATTGAATACAAATTGTCACCTGCTTTTACCGTATAGGTTATTATATCTGGGGTTGTATCAACACCGGTTGGAATTTTTAATACTTGCCCTATACTTAATAAGGTTGTCGTTAAGTTGTTTATTTCCATTATTTCGGTAACAGTCGTTCCATATTCTCTTGCTACTGAATATAAATTGTCACCTGCTTTTACCGTATAGGTAATAGTTGGTGGCTCGATTGGTTCTTCTGGAACAATTGGTGGGGGTGGTGGCTCCGGCAACTGTAATACCTGCCCAGGAACAATAAAATCAGTTGTTAAATTATTTACTTCCTTTAATTTTTGGGCTGTTGTGCCAAATTGTCTGGCTATCGAAAACAACGTGTCTCCCACTCTTACCGTATACATTGATGGTGGGGGTGGTGGTTCTGTTGGTGGTGTTATCGGTATTTCAATTGTTGGTATTTGCAACACTTGACCTATTCTTAAGGTTGTTGTTGTCAAATTATTTAAAGCCATTATTTCGGCAACGGTTGTATCATAGGCTCTTGCTATTGAATATAGGGTATCTCCTGATTGAACAATATAAGTTATATCAGTTAATGGTGGTGGCGCTAAACCTGGAATATATAATCTCTGACCAATTCTAAGTGTATCACTAACTAAATTATTAGCCTCCTTTATAGCGTCAATTGATACATTGAATCGTCTTGCTATTGAATATAAAGTGTCGCCTGCTTCTACAACATATATTCCTTCATCCAAAATTAAATCATAAGGTATTCCCCTATATATACTTACGGCTCTTACTACCGCTTCAGCTAAGTTTCTCCAATTATTTCTAATTTGCTCTTTATCAGTTAATGGTCCATCTACAAAAGCATATTCTATTAACACTGGTTCAGTAACCCCGGTATTACGGTGAATAAAATAATAATCTTTAGATGTATCTGATGGTAATCGTCTTTGATAAGCCTTTCTTATTACTTGACCCTCTTTTGCTATTTCATTTAATATAAGCATTGATAATCTATCATTATTTCTCAGCGCATATATAACTTCAGCTCCTTGACCACCAGTCGCATTTAAATGATTAGACAAAACAATAACGTCTGGTCTATTTCCATAAGCATCTAAAACTCGTCTAACTCTTTCAGTAGGAGTAAGTGTTTCATCAGTAGTCCTCGTCATAGTAACTGGTACTCCAAGTTCTCGAAAGCGATTAAATTGATATTGCGATATTTTTAGAGCATAATCTTTTTCAACTATATCTCCCGAAATAGCCCCGGGATCTGCCCCTCCATGACCAGGATCTATTACTATCATAAGTATCCCTCCTCATACTATAGTATTCATGTCCTGGATTTTTGACATAAAAAAAGAAGATTTATTCATCTTCTCTAGAACTTAATATTATATCTATTTGATGAGTTTCATTATCTCGGTAATAAGTGATATTTATTTTGGTTCCTATATCATATTTATATAATTCATATCTTAACTGCGCCTTGTTTTTTACTTCATTACCTCCTATTTTCAAAATAATATCTCCCTTTTTCAAACCGACTTCACCCGCCGGATATCCATCAATAACTTTTTGAATAACTACACCTGATTCAATTTCTTCATCTATATTAATATTATTTACAAATAAAGCATATGTTTCATTTAAATCTAATAAATGTACCCCTAACACCGGCCTTGGAATTGTTTCGCCCTTTGCTAATTTTTCAACATACTGCATTGCATCATCAATCGGAATAGCAAACCCTATCCCTTCTATTTTTTCATTTATTAGTTTTAATGAATTAATACCTATTACTTCTCCTAAAACATTTAAAAGAGGTCCTCCACTATTACCGGGGTTAATGGCTGCATCTGTTTGAATAACTCTCATTATCCAATCATTGCTAGATTGCCCAGAAAGACTAATAGTAACTAACCGATCTTTTCCTGATATAATACCTCTTGTAACAGTGCCACTATAATCAGCACTAACCGGAGCCCCAATAGCAAAAACAGTACTTCCTAATCTTATATTATCAATTGTTCCTATTTCAGCAATAGTAATAATTTCTTGTTTGGGAACACTTAATACCGCTATATCCGCAAAAGCATCTCCCCCTAATAAGGTAGCTTCTACTCTTTTACCAGTCGAAAAAATTACAACTATATCTGTTCCCTCACTAATAACATGATTATTAGTAATAATATAGCCATATTCATCATCCTCATTATAAACAAAACCAGTCCCCGTTGCTACTTTAACATTATTTTTAATCGTTTCAACAACTACTACTGCATCATATGCTTTTTCAATAGCTTCTTCAATCATTGTTTCTTCAATTTTTATTTCATTAACAACCGTATTAATATTTTCGGTTTTAGGAACGTAATAATAATCAAACAAAAAGAAATTGGTAGCTGCTCCTACAAAAAAGACAACAATTACTAATAACGTATATAATATCTTTTGTTTCATCTTTATTCCTCCTTATAAATTGATAATATCACGCCAATTAGCCGGGAATCCAATTCGATCCATTATTTTATCAATTGATACCGATGTTACTTTACCATCTAATATATTTATCTCATAATCTATTTCGTACGCAAAATGTCTAAATTCCTCTTCCCTTAATAAATATTTTAAGATGATGACTACGGAAAATAAGTCGTTTTTCCCATAAATATATTCATCATTCATTAACGGAATATTAAGCTTTAAATGATAATTATTATCTAGTATTGATCTTTGCGTTCGATAATCAAACAAGATATCCTCATGAGCACACAAATTTCTATAATTAGACAATATGGAAATAAAAACCGATAAATTTTCTACATCCAAATTATATAATTCAGCAATTTCTAATTGATCTTCTATTTTTAATATTGAATATAATTCACTAATTATTCCAAATGATAATACTTTCACTAAAATCCAAAGCGGAATATAACCATAATTACTTAAATAGTGGAGTGTTGCTCGATGTTGCTTACCATTAGTTCTAATTTGTCTTTTCATCTTACTAATAACATCCGCTACTTGTCTTACTTTTTTAGCATCTTGATTATAATTTGATAATTTTAAATAATCTCTTTCTCTAACACCATATCTTTTTGATAATTGATAACTAATAATTGACTTTAAATTGTTTTCAATCATTAATATATTTTTAAAAACAATATTTCGAACCGCTCGATCAAAAACAAAAAAACCATATAGTTCTTCAAAGGTGGACCCCTCTATAAACTGCTTCTCTTTAGATGATTTTATAAATATATGTCGGTAACCACTAACAAAAAAATAATTTTCACGCAAAAGAATTTGTTTTGTTTTATCAATATCGTTTATAATTAATCCCTTTGCTTTTAAAATTTCTATTTGTTCTTCTAAACTTTTAAATATCTTCTGACTCATACTACCACCTATTATAAATTATAACATAAATGGTTTATTTTTTTAATAAATATTGTTATAATTTAATATAATTTGAAGAAGGGAACATTTTTATGCCTAGTTCATTTACTCATGCTTGTTTTGCTCTTGATATATATAAAAAGTTAAATCAAAACACTCAAGACAAACTAAAAGATTATAAAGATTATTTTATAACTTTTAATCATGGACCTGATTTTTTTTATTTTAGCCCAAAGAAAATACATAAAAAACTTGGCTATGATATCCATAAAACGAAAACCAAAATCTTTTTTATCAATATGATTAAATATATTAAAGAAAATCAATTAGGAAATAATATGGAAATAATTTCTTTTCTATACGGTTTCATTTGTCACTATGTCGCTGACTCTACTATTCACCCTTTTGTTTATTATAAAACAGGAGTTTTTAATAAACAAAAACCTAAAACATATAAATATTCTGGAAAACATATGGAAATGGAAACCTTTATTGATTTATATTTAATTGATAAAAACAAAAATATAAAATCCTCGTACTTTAAAGTTTACAAATATTGTTTTAAAACTAAACAATTATCTCAACCTTTAAAAAAAATGATTGATTCTACTATTTCTAAAACTTTTGATAAAAACTCTACAGGGGAAGTATATATGAATTCTATTAAAAGAATGATTTTCTTTTTTTGGTTTTATCGTTATGATCCATATGGAATAAAAAAAAGATTATACCAAATAGTTGATACTATATCTCCTAGATATTTTGTAAAGAAAACTCCCTTATCATATAATATGAATTTAGATAAATATACTCACTATTTAAACTTAGAAAAAAAGGAATGGAATCATCCGGTTGATATAAATGAAAAATATAATTATTCTTTCTTTGATTTATATGAAATAGCCCAACAAGAAGCCTTGAAAATTATTAACGCTACTAATAAAGTTATATATAATAATTATGAAATAAACTATTTAGATAAATATTTATTAAATAAATCTTATATAACCGGTAAAGATGCTGCTATGAATTTAAAAATGAAATATTTTGAAAAATAAGCATTATGCTTATTTTTATTTTGTTTAAAATAGGGATTTTAACTATATGGATATATGCTGTTATCATAAATTAAAACTGAAGGGAGATAAATATAATGCACTATCCATCATATCCTCATATAAAGCCGAAGTTAATCCCCCAAATACCTACTGATTCATATACTGGCTTTATTAGAGGAAATTTGTTTGCTAATTTATACAAACCATATACCAATCTAGAACCTTTTGATTTAAGACCAAATAACGAAAAAGAAGCTTTATTAAATAAAATTAGAGAGTATGATTTTGCCCGTTCAGAACTCAGACTTTTTTTAGATAATTTTCCTGAAGATACTGACAAAATAAAATTATACAATGATTATTCAAAACTATATAATCAATATGTAAGAGAATATGAGAAAAGATACGCTCCTATATCAGTTGAAAGTGAAACTTTAAACAGTTATCCTTGGAAGTGGTTAGCTTCTCCATGGCCATGGGAGGTGGATTAAATGTGGCGATATGAAAAGAAACTTCAATATCCTGTCAATATAAAAAGAAAAGATGTGGAAATGGCGAAATTGTTAATAACTCAATATGGGGGTCCTAACGGTGAATTAGCTGCTGCTTTAAGATACCTTAATCAAAGATATACCATGCCTGATGAAAAAGGGAAAGCCCTTCTTACTGATATCGGAACTGAAGAATTAGCCCATTTAGAAGTTATAGCCACCATGGTTTTCCAACTATTAAAGGATGCTTCAATAGAAGAAATAAAAGCCGCTGGTCTTGCTTCACATTATGCTGATCATAAGCGAGCTTTATATCCGGTAAACGCTAATGGAGTTCCTTTTACCGTTACCTATTTCGCTACTACTGGTGACCCTATAGCAGACCTTCAAGAAAATATGGCTGCCGAACAAAAAGCTAGAGCTATTTATGAAAATTTAATTGATTTAGCTGAAAATCCTGATATTATAGGTCCGCTATCCTTTTTAAGGCAAAGAGAAATTATTCATTTTCAAAGATTTCAAGAATTATATAATGAATATAAATCTAAAGGTTACTAAAAAAGAAACTACCAAAGTTTCTTTTATTGTGAAAAATATTCTATCACTGAATCAACTATAACATTGACTATCTTTTGCTGATAATATGTTTGCCTTAAAATGTATCTATCACTAGGATTAGAAATAAAACCTAACTCCACTAATACACCTGGCCTTTTAACTCTATTATACATATACAAATTATTTATTTCTTTAATTTCTCGTTTTGAACCTAACCTCTTTTTAAAATTATTTTGAATTATCTCAGCGATTTCTTTATTCTTGTCGTTTATATTAGTATAAAAAACTTGTGCCCCTCGCCAACTAGTTGATTGAGAAGCATTAAGATGAATAGATAAATATAAATGGCAGTTAGAACTATCAATCATTTGAATACGTTGATTTAAATCACTTCTTTTTCTTAGATAAGCATTAGGAATAGATAAGTCATAATCGTCTTCTCTAGTTAAATATACAATTGCCCCCTTTTCTTCTAATTTGGCCACTAATAATTTAGATATTTCCAAATTTATATTCTTTTCATATATATCTTTATATTGAGCCCCAGGATCAACTCCACCATGACCCGGATCAATATATATAACTTTACTAATCAATGGTTTTTGCCCAATAAAACCGTCAACTTTATAAATCATTAAAATCATTGCTAAAAATAAAAATAATACCTTTATTCGATATGTTTCCATATAATCACCTGTTTAATTATATGTGTTTTAATACTTGTTTTGACAAAATAAAAAACCTCATAGAGGTTTTTATTAACGTTTTGAAAACTGAGGCGCTTTTCTGGCTTTTTTTAAACCGTATTTTTTTCGTTCTTTTATTCTTGAATCTCTTGTTACAAAACCAGCTGCCTTCAATATTTTTCTAAATGAATCTTCTGACTTAGGATCAGTATTACTATCATATTCTAATAGAGCTCTAGTAATTCCCAAACGAATTGCACCTGTTTGACCAGAGAATCCACCACCTTTAGTACTTACTTCAACATCAAATTTATCTCTTGATTTAGTAACTTCTAATGGTTGAGTTAAATCCATTACCAAAGTAGGGAAAGGCATATATTCATTTACGTCTTTTCCATTGATAATAATATTACCCTTACCAGGCGTTATTGTAACTCTTGCAACAGATCTTTTTCGACGTCCTGTTCCATAATATATTTTTTTACTTACCATTATATCTCTCCTTGATCAATCTTTAATTCTTCTGGTTTTTGAGCTGTATGAGGATGTTCAAGTCCTTCATAAACAAATAATTTTTTATACATTTGTCTTCCTAGTCTTCCTTTAGGTAACATACCTTTAACGGCTCTTTCAATCATTTCAATTGGATATTTTTCTCTCATTACTCTAGCTGTTCTTTCTCTTAATCCACCAGGATATCCACTATGATTATAATATATTTTTTTATCTAGTTTATCGCCCGTTAAATTAACTTGACTAGCATTAATAATAATTACATGATCTCCACCATCAATATGTGGTGTATAAGTAACTTTATGTTTCCCACGTAAAACATGTGCTACTTTTGATGCTATACGTCCTAAATTTTTTCCTTTAGCATCAACAACATACCATTTACGAGAAACATCTTCTTTTCTTTGCATAAAAGTTGTCATATTTTTTTCTCCCTTCCTCTTATAGGCAGATATTCCCAATATCTACTTATGTGGGATGTTTAAAATGTACCAATTATGATTTTACTAAAGATTATATAAGATGTCAATCAAATATATGATTTGTTTTACTATTTTTATTACAAATAACCCGTTTTTCGGTCTTTTTCCCTTATTAAGAGTAAAACAAATTTAAAAGGAGGGCCTTATTGTCCTCCTTTTATTTATCTTTTAACACTAATTACTAAAGTTACTTTTTTAACTTTGGGTAAATATATAACCCTTAAATCAGTTCTTTCAACA
>SKGN01000010.1 GCA_007117415.1 Bacilli bacterium
GATATAACACTTCATCCTGAGCCCATCCACTTCCTCCATTTACTCTACATGCGTTTCTAGGAGCGCTACTGTTCCATGTATTTGTTAAACAAGCTAAACTCCCTAAATCAGTATATCTTAAATTTTCGGCCATCCAACATTGATTCCCAATTTCAACAGTATTGTACTCCTCATCATCTCTATCATCAATAAAAATATCTCCGCAAACAAAAGGTATTTCACATCCTATATCTTCAAAACAATAGGTAAGATTATTCTCTTCATCTGAGATAACAAACACCTTTTTAGTTAATGGTATTTCTTCTTTAGTTCTAGGGTCAATCACAGGTATTTTTAATTGATTAAATCCTATTAATTCACTTAATTCAATTTCTAATGCCGGATTAGAAGCATTTATTGTTCCTAGTAAGTGTCGATTGGAATTTACATATTCTATTCCTGCTGTTTCAATCTCAGTAATTAATAATTGATAAGCCTTTTCTCTTGAATTGTTTAAAAGTCTGTTAATGCCCGTAACTGTTATTAACGATATTATTAATAAGATAGTTATAACTGCCAGTAATTCAATTAAACTAAAACCATTCTTTTTCATAAAAAACTCCTTACTTATTACATAATAATATTTAAAAGCCATGATATATCTAATTTAGAAAAAAAGATAAGCAGGGCCGAAAAACCAAGAAAAGGACCAAAGGGAATAATATTAGTTTTATATATTTTTAGAATAATTAAGGATATAGGTAACGCTATAAAGGATGCTAAAAAAATTGAAAAAATAGTAAGTTGCCATCCTAAAACTATACCAAAGACAAGCATCAACTTAATATCCCCGCCCCCTAATGATTCTTTTTTAAAAATATAGTCTCCAAACATTTTAATTAGTAACAAAATAACAAAAGGAATGATAGAGTCAACAATAATACTTAAGGCCGCACCTTGATTTAAAAATCTAAAAACAGCTAAAGTGATAAAGCCAAATAATAATAATTCGTCAGGTATAATCATATAGTTTATATCACTAATAACCATAATTATAATAACTGATGAAAAAGTTAAAGCTATAAGTAATTCAGGGGTCAAACCAAAAATGGCATAAGATATAGCAAATAAACTCCCTGTTATAAATTCAAATATCGGATAAAAAACAGGTATTTTAGTTTGACACTGTTTACATTTTCCTAATTGAATAATATATGAAACAATAGGTATTAATTCCATAAATATTAATTTTTTATTACATTTTGGACAATGAGATCCCGGATAAACAATAGACATTCTTTTAGGAAGTCTATACCCTACCACATTATAAAACGAACCCATTATTGTACCTAGCACAAAAAAGACAAAAATATAAATATATATTGTATTCATTTTAATTCTCCTTATACTCCTAAACCACCATATAAGCTAAACATTGGTAATATTACTGATAAAAGGATAAATCCCACTACTACGGTTAAAACCACAATCATAACCGGTTCAATAAAAACCTTTATTTGGTTTACGACGTTTCGATGTTCTTCTTGATAATAGTCAGCTACTTTATTCATCATTGGACCTGGTTGTCCTGTTCTTTCTCCTGTTAATAACATTTCATATGCTACAATCGGAAAAGCCCAATGATCTTTAAAAGATTTAGAAATTGATTCTCCTCTTGCTAAATTAGTTATCGTATCAAAAATCAACATTTTATATATTTCGTTATTAGTTATTTTACTTAATATTTCCATACTATCGGTAATAAAAACGTTATGATTTAATAATGACCCAAATGTTTTAGAAAACATAGTAACTTCATTATATATAATTATATTACCAACAACAGGCATTCTCATTAACAACCATTGAATTAATAATTTAAACATTTTTATATTAGAATACATTACCGTTAGAGAAACTGATAAGGCTATAAAGCCTAAAACAATAAGAATTATATTATTTTGTAAAAAATCACTAATCTCAATCGTAAATCTTGTTATAGCTGGCAATTCACTTCCTAAATCTCGATATATCCCTACAAATTCTGGGATAACAAACACTAATATAAAAGCAATAATAACAGTTGCAAAAACAGATATAACAGCTGGATACATCATGGCTGTAAGCATCTGCTTCTTCGTTTTATTAACAGCGTCATAATATTCAGACATATTATCTAAAGTTTCAGGTAAATTACCCGCTAATTCAGCTGATTTAATCATATTAATTAATAACTTAGGAAAAGCATTTCCTTGTTTAGCTAATGCCTCACTAAAACTTTCTCCCATTGTTAATTCATATATGATTGCTTTATATAGATCTCTTTTTTCACCTTTTTTATTCTGCTTAGATAATATTTTTATCGAATCGACTAATGGTATTCCCGCTTTTATATAAGTGGAAAGTTGAGTTAACAAAAATACTAATTCATTTATTTTTACTTTTGATTTTCTTCCACCCACACTTATACCTAAACCTTTAAAGACGTCAATTTCATATATCTCATAACCCTCAGCTAATAAATATGAATGAACATCTAATTTAGAATAAGCACTTAATTTTCCTTTTTCTATTTTTCCTTCAGGATTTTTAGCCACAAAACGATATGCTACTTTTTGCTCGCTTCTGACCGCATCTTCAGTCTCAAAGTCAATCAATAATGTTTGACGCTTCATTTCTCTTCTGTTTTTTAAATCCTTAATAAAAGCTAGGTTACTATACCAGTCAATAAGCCCTTTTTTTATTGTTTTAGGCAAATCAGATAATTCTTTACTCTTTTCTTTTAAATTGTCAATTATTGTTTGAAAAAAGTCACCAATTGATATGGCTATTTTAATAATAAGTTTATATATATAAATAAAAGGAGAAGAAATAACTTTATAAATAATATTTAATAATGATTTTAATCCCAACCATAAAAAGATAGGAATTTTAATAAATAATTTCATTATATTAACCATTTTATTAACCATAAACTTTAAAGTTTTGTACAATATGTTGAAAATATATTGTAATACTTTAGATATTACTCGCAACGTTATAATTATAAATTTAATTAAATACTTAATAAACGTAGCTATTACTTTATAAATAACATTTACTATAAATTTTATTGAGATGTATAAATAAATAATCGCTTGTTTTAAACCTAAAATTAAATTTATTATAATAAATTTAATTATTTTAAGTACAGTAACTAAAATAATTTTTATAACACGAAATAAAGCTTTAACTAATAACATTATTAGTTTAAAAACTTTAGTACTTATAATCGTTAATAACTTTATTATATTTCTAACTAGTAATATAACAAGTTTTAAGCCTAAAATTATATATTTTCCAACAAATAAAAATATTGTTTTAAGAATAGATATTATATCTATTAGGACAACATTAAGGCCGATTATAAAATATTGAAAAGGAAGCAATAAAATTTTGAAAATCATTCCAGTTGCACCTCCTATGTATGACCCCCTATCATAATTAAGATTATAACATAAATAATTAAAACTTTAAACTTTTTTTAATCATTTTCATATATTATTCTAGGAGGTATATCATGTTTAATCAAAACAGATCATTTTCTTCATTTCCAAATTATTATAATAACATTCCTAACCCTAATCCCCAAACAATGAATCCTCAAAGTTATAGTAATTTTTTTCCTAAAACAACTAATTACAACCCTAACTACAATCCTAGTTATATGCCCAATATTAAACAAAATTTTAATCCTAGTAGCAATCCCAGTGGCAATCCTACCGTTAAAAAACCAGGTTTTAATTGGAATGGATTATTAAATAATGCTCAAAAAACATTGAATGTTGTTAATCAGGCTATTCCTGTATATAATCAAGTAAAACCATTATGGGGTAATGCTAAAACAATGTTAAAAGTTTTTGGAGAGATAAGTAAAGTTGGAGGTCCTGCAACCGCTGCTGCAACTACAGCTGCTACAGGAAGCGCTACTGCGGGAAGTGCAGCCGCAGGAAGTGTCGCTAAAGCCGCTAGTCTTCCTAATTTCTTTGTTTAACAAAAACCTATAAAACAATTCTTGTTTAGATTGTTTTATAGGTTATTAGTAATTATAACTTTATATTTTTGAAGCATTCTCATTTTCCTTTTAATTTTATATCTTTTTAAAAAATATTTGTTGGGTATTTTGTTTAATAACATAGTTAGTTTTTTAAAATCGCTTTCTATCAAACTAACTAATAATTTTTCTTGCCTTAATAATAATTTAGGACCTAACATTAATTGAGCTTTAGAATAATGTTTTTTCCCTTTTTTAAACAATATAATTTGATAAGTTATATTGTTTTCTTTAGTCAATTTCTCATCTTTAATAAAATATCCTAATTTGGTTAGTTTTTTTCTAATTAGGTAAGCATCTGAATTGGATTGAATTATAATATTGTTAATGTTATTTAATTTTTTCTTTCCTTCATCAAGAATACATATAATTTTTGGTGAACCTAATCCTGAAATAATAATAGTATTCACTTCTTTATTATTTAACACTTTTAAACCATCGCCAAGACGAATATCAATTTTTCCTTCTAAATTGTGCTTTTTAATATTAATTTTAGCCTGATTTAAAGCTGATTCATTAATATCTGAAGCAATGCTTTGACTAACTTTTTTTTCTTTTACCAAATAAATATCCAACAAAGCATGATCACAGCCAATATCTATTGTTTTAGCTCCATCATCTACAAAATCTGCAATCAGTTTTAATCGTTTTGATAATTTAATCACTTAAATAATCTTTTAACTTTCTCGATCTAGAAGGATGTCTTAATTTTCTTAACGCCTTTGCTTCAATTTGTCTTATTCTTTCTCTAGTAACACCAAAGATGTTACCAACTTCTTCTAAGGTTCTACAAGTTCCATCCTCTAACCCAAATCTTAATTTTAAAACTTGTTCTTCTCTTTCTGTTAAAGTCAGTAAAACTTCTGATATTTCATCTTTTAAAACTTCATTTATAGCATATTCTTCTGGCGTTAAGTTAGCCATATCTTTAATAAAATCCCCTAAATGAGAATCGTCTTCTTCACCAATTGGTGTTTCTAAAGATAATGGATCTTGTGATATTTTAAATATTTCCCTTACTTTTTCAACCGTTAATCCCATTTTTTCTGCTAATTGTTCTTCAGTTGGTTCCTTATTTAATTCCAGCGTTAATTGCCTTTGAATTCGTTTTAATTTGTTAATTGTTTCAACCATATGAACGGGTACTCTTATGGTCTTAGCTTGATCAGCTATAGCTCTTGTTATAGCCTGTCTAATCCACCAGGTTGCATAAGTAGAAAACTTATAACCTTTACTAGCATCAAACTTTTCAACCGCCTTCATAAGGCCAATATTGCCTTCCTGAATCAAATCTAAAAAAGATAAATTTCTCCCTACATAACGCTTTGCTATACTTACAACTAATCTTAAATTTGATTCAGCTAATATGTTTTTAGCTTCCTCATCATTTTCTTCTACTCTTCTAGATAACTCTAATTCTTCTTCTAAAGATAACAAACTGATTTTTCCAATTTCTTTTAAATACATTCTTACTGGATCATTTATACTTACATTCTTTGGTAACGCTAAATCTTGAAACATTTCTTTACTTTCATCATCATCATCATCTTCTTCTTCAGAGACAATTTCAATTCCTAGGTCTTGAAAAACATTATAAAGATCATCTAACGAATCATTATCTAAGTCTAATCCCTTTAATTCATCAGCCAATTCTTCAAAACTAATATACCCTTTATCTTTACCTATTTTTATTAGCGCTTTTTTTCTTTCTTCAAATGTTTTAATTTCATTTATCATTAATATCGACTCCCTTTTTTAGATCTACAATTTGTTTGGCTAAATCAGCCTTTACAACCGGATTAACTTCACTTTTAAATTGATCCGTCAATCTTTTTGTCTCTTTTTTTATAGCCATTTGATGTAAAACATCAATATAATCATGTATTTCTTCTTGCGAATATTTTTCGGGCATTTCTAACGTTAATAACTTTGTTGTTAAATCTATTAATTCTTTTTTTTCTCCTAAGCATACCATAAAATCTGCTATATTTATATTATTATATTTATGATAAAAACTACTTATTTCATTAGCTAGATATCTATATTCTTGCGTAGGAAAATAACAATCATTATTTTCATAAATTTTAATAACTTCTTTGTGTTTTAACATATAAGCAATCATATTCTGTTCCGCTTTTTCATATTTATTAATAAATTTTTTAGAAACATTCTTAAGTGGCAATTCTATCTTAGTCTCTTTTTTATTGCTTGTTATTTCTTTTTTTAGTATGTTATTTAAAGTTATATATGATACATTTATTTCCTCGCTTAATTTTTTTAAAGTTATTTCCTTTACCACTTCATCTTTTAAAGGGGCTAACTCTTTAATAACCTCGTTTATATATGAAGAAACTTCAGTTGGATTATTAAAGTTTTTATTTTTTTTTAGAATATTTCTTTTAAATTCAAGCAGAGATAAGGGGTTTTCAATATGATTCATAAATGAATCAATTCCTTTTTTAGCAATATAATCATCTGGATCTAAATTTTCTTCTAATCTAATTATTTTAGGATGTATTTCTAATTTAACTAATTCTTCGCTACAATTAATAGTAGCTTTTTCACCAGCGCTATCACCATCAAAACATAATATTACTTCCCGACTCATTCTTTTTATTAAATGAGCTTGTTCTTTAGTAATGGCTGTTCCCATGGTAGCTAAAACATTTTTTATGCCCTGTTTATATAAACCTATAACATCCATAAACCCTTCGACTATAATTACTTGTTTATTTCTTCTAATCTCATCTTTAGCACGATGATAGTTATAAATTAACTGCCCTTTTTTAAAAATTTTTGATTCTTTTGAGTTAATATATTTAACGTTATCATTATCTCCCTTATATGCTCGTCCACTAAACGCTACGACTTGTCCCTGTATATCAGAAATAGGAAACATAATTCGATTAATAAAAGTATCATGCATTCCTCGGTCATTTGAACTACATATGCCGCTATCTATTAAATCTTTATCTATATAACCACTCTTTTTCAATAATTTATAAATACCATTATTAGCTAATGATAATCCTATTTGAAATTCTTTAATTATTTCTGGGGTTATATCTCGCTTTTGCAAATAATCTTTAGCTTGTTTCCCTGATTCTGTTTTTAGGTTATTTTGGAAATATTTATTACTTAAATCATATATATCGTAATCTTTTTGAAATAATGATTCTTTTTTTGTTTCCCTCTCCCCAAAATCAATTGGTAGACCTATTTTATCAGCCGTTAATTTAACCGCTTCCATAAAACTTATTTTTTCATAATCCATTAAAAACGTGAAAACATTACCAGAAGCACCACATACAAAACAAGTGTAAATTTGTTTTTCTGGTGATATGCTCATACTCGGATTATGATCATCATGAAAAGGACAAACAGCAAAAAAATTTTTTCCCCTTTGTTCTAAAGGCAGATAAGCAGAAATAACATCAATAATGTCAATTTTATTTCTAATCTCAATTAAAATTTCATTGCTTATTTTAGGCATCTAACCACTACTTCCTACCTATTTTATTCTACAATTAAAATAAATATCCCCTTAAAACAGAAAAACAATCTATATAATAGATCATTTTAACGTGATTATTACTTTTTTTCAGTTGTTTTTTTGGTTGTTTTCGTTGTTTTTGAAACTTCTTTTTTTATCTCTTTAGCTGTTGTTTTAGTTTCCTTTTTTACTGGTTTTTCTTCATCTTTACTAACTTTAACTTCTTTTGGTTGATATTCTTTACCATTCAAAGTGTCTTTAGCAATCTCTACCAAATCAGAAAAGGCTTTAGGGTTATCAATCGCTAATTCAGATAACATTTTACGATTAATTAATAATCCGGTTTTGGTTAATCCATTAATAAACCTAGAATAACTAATATCATTATTCCTGCAGGCAGCATTTATCCTTGTAATCCATAATTTTCTAAAATTTCTTTTATTTTGTTTCCTATCACGATATGCATAAGATAAAGAATGCATAACTTGTTCTTTTGCGGTTCTATATAATCTATGTTTACTACCAAAATAACCTTTAGCAGCTTTTAATATTTTTTTGTGACGGGCGCGAGTTACCGCTCCTGTTTTTACTCTCGTCATAATAATCCTCCTTATTTAAATTCTATATTATACTTTTTAATCTGTTATGATCAGCCTTGCTTAATTTAGATTTCACTCTTTTGCTTCTTTTAACGCTGGCTTTCTTTTTGCCTGTATTATGATTAGATCCTGCTATACCAACCGTAATAGTACCTCCCGGTCTAACATTTAATACTTTTTTGGTTCCCTTATGAGTTTTCTTTTTCGGCATACTATTTCCTCCTTATTTCTTCTTTGGGGCAAGCATCATAAACATATTACGACCTTCCATTTTAGGTGGAGTCTCTATTTCTGAAACCTCATTTAAAGTTTCAGCAAATTTTAAAATTACCTGTTTACCAAGTTCAGTATGAATCATTTCTCTACCTTTAAATCTTATCGTAACCTTTATTTTATGTCCCTTTTCTAAATATTTTAATACATTTCTAGCTTTGGTATCAAAATCATGTTTATCTATTTTAGATGATAACCTAAACTCTTTCATTTCTAAATTATTTTCTTTTTGCTTCTTTTGAGCTTCTTTTTTCTTTTTCTTTTTTTCATACGTATATTTTTTATAATCTAACAATCTACATACCGGGGGATCAGAAGATTCATTTATTAAGACTAAGTCAAATCCTGAATATTCTGCTAATGTCATCGCATCAGCCTTTGTTTTAATCCCTAATTGTTCTCCATTTGGCCCTACAACCAAAACTTTTTCTGCTCTTATTTGATTATTAATAGGCAGACCCTTTTCTCTATTTGCTATAATCAAGCACCTCCATAAATATTAATAAAAAAATGAATACAGTTGTATTCATTCATAACCAAAGATATTTATATAATTATATAAAATCGAGGCATTTACCCAAAGCTTTAGCAATCGGGTGGATGAATACATCTCTTTCCTTTTTAAATTGTATTTGTATTATACTCTATTATATTATCGATGTCAATAAAATATACCCATTGTTTTTAATATATGTCTAGAGAAATCAATCATATGTCACACTTTTTATAAAAATAAATAATTCTGATATATTAAATTGAATATTGTTCTGCTATTTCATTAGGAGATTTAAATCCCAATACTTTTCTTGAAATA